>DATMSK010000241.1:0-3567 GCA_035565395.1 Methylophilus sp.
GCTTTTTTGATAGCGGTGACGCATTCGACCTTGAAGGAGGGCGTGTTTATAGCGCTTGATCCCATCAAGCATTGCAGTGCTTCCTGTACAAACTGGTAAAACGTGACCATGGTCGATACCGGATTGCCCGGCAAGCCAAAATAATGCGATTGGCCGATTTTGCCGTAGGCTAACGGACGGCCTGGTTTCATGTTGATTTTCCAGAACAGGACTTGGCCATGTTTGGCCAAGAGCTGTTTCATAAAGTCTGCTTCGCCGACGGATACGCCGCCACTGGTAATGACGACATCGTGGTGACTGGCTGCCTGCAATAGCGTCTTCTCTAAAGCCTCTGGATCATCGGCCACATTGCCCAAATCATATACATCGACACCCAGCGCTTGTAACATGCCCCACAGGCTGTAGCGGTTGCTATCATAGATTTGTCCTGATTGCAGCGGTTGGCCGACGCTAATCAGCTCATCACCCGTGCTGAAGAAAGCGACTTTTAATCGACGGTAAACCTGCACTTCTGCAATGCCGAGCGAAGCCAGCAAACCCATGTCAGCTGGTTGTATCCGGTGACCGCGCGACAGAACGGTTTGCCCAAAAGCGATATCTTCTCCGATTAACCGGATATTGGCACCCAAAGCCGGGACTTTGCTGAGTGTTACCATGTCACCTTGGGTAGAGGTCTGTTCCTGCATGACTACGGTGTCAGCCCCCGTCGGGATCACTGCCCCGGTCATGATTTTGATGCAGCCGCCAGCCGGCAGTGAGCCGGTGAATGCATTGCCTGCAAACGCTGTACCCGCTAACTTTAGTGCTTGCGTCGCTTCTTCGTGCCTGAAGGCAAATCCATCCATGGCGGAATTATTGTGCCCCGGGACGTTGATGGTGGAAGTGATAGGCGCAGCCAGTATGCGGCCTAACGCCTGTTTGATCTCTATCGTTTCGGTCTCCTGAACAGGTGACAGAAATTGCTGGATATACTGGCGTGCTTGTGGCACCGACATGGCATTTGGGTCATAGTCATCAGCACAAGAAGGATTGCTGGCGAGTTGCTGTAAAAGATCTTGGTTATTCATAATCACGTTGAAGGCTGATTGATGTTAGTGAATGCTTGCTCATCTGCGAAATCGACAAATACATGAGGATGCCTGGCTTGCCATGCACTGACACGACGCTGTCCGCTTTCTAAGTAGGCATTGAGGTCATCACCCAGTGTGCGGGGCATGAGGCAAAAAACAGGATGTATGCCACTGCTACTGCGGGCAATCGCTAGCATGGCTGGTGGGTGGCTGATTGCCTGTATGGTTTGAATGGCCTGGCTGAGTCGCTGCGCCAGGTCTAATGGCAATAAGGGGGAGTCACAGGGGACGCTGACTATCCAGTCCGTTTTGGCATGCTGCATGCCCGCTTGCATGCCCGCCAGAGGGCCATCGAACTGGTCATTGTTATCCGTGATGACGGGTACGCCATAATGACGATAGCGGTCCAGATTACGGTTGGCATTGATCATGACTTGGCTCACTTGTGGCGTGATGCGCGTAAGCACATGCTCAATCATGGGTTTACCTTGATAATCCACCAGCCCTTTGTCAGCCCCGCCCATGCGCATGCCGCGGCCACCGGCCAGAATCACTGCAGTAATCTGCATTAACCACCTGTGTGCGACATAAAGCGCACTACCGATGGTTTTGCGCGGCGCAAATCGAAATCATGGCCTTGCGGTTTAATGTGCATGCCATGCAAAATCGCATCTACTAAGGGTTGATCGTCATCAGGATAAGCGCGCAGCAAGGGCATTAAGTTAACCTGGTGATCTTGCCCCAAACACAGGAACAACTCCCCTTGGCAGGTGATGCGCACCCGGTTACAGCTTTCGCAGAAATTATGGCTGTGTGGGGATATAAAGCCAATTTTGGTGGTATGACCGTTCACTTGCCAGTAACGGGCTGGCCCACCAGTTCTATGGGTGCTAGGGGTGAGTGAGAACTTACTTTTTAGCAGTGTCAGAGTGTCTGTATTACTGACGTAGGTTTGCGCGCGGTTATGATTGACTTCACCTAATGGCATTTCTTCAATAAAGCTAATGTCGATCTGTTTTTGAATCGAAAAATTCACCAAAGCTTCTGCTTCATCACCATTCATGCCATGCATCAGTACGCTATTAATTTTGATATTGTCAAACCCAGCTGAAATCGCTGCATCCAGCCCGCTCAGTACTTTGGGCAGCTCACCGACACGAGTAATGTTTTTAAAACGGTCTTCCTGTAGGCTGTCGATGGAAATGTTAATGCGTTTGACCCCCGCCGATTTGAGTGCGGTAGCATATTTCTCTAGCTGGCTACCATTGGTAGTGAGCACGCACTCATCCAAACCCGGTAAATGCCCAATTTCTTCAAACAGCCAGAGGGCGTTTTTTCTGACCAGTGGTTCACCGCCCGTAATGCGAACTTTACGCACGCCCATACGGACAAACAATTTAACAAGGCGCGCACATTCTTCGAGTGACAAGACTTGCTCACGTGGCAGAAAAGTCATGTCTTCGGCCATGCAATATTGGCAACGGAAATCACAACGATCCGTGATCGACAGGCGGATATAGTCCACGCGACGACCAAACTGGTCTATCAGTTGTGAAGGAATGGCGGTTGTTGTTTGCATGACAGTATTAACGTCTAAAGTAATTCGTATTTTATGCCCTTTTTATGCTTTCACAAGGCATAAATAGAGGATATGATTCGAGGATGATAGAATGTAACTGAATTGTAAATGGTTGGATGTGAGGTCGGTTTGGATAACACATTAAGCAATGAGCAACACGCGCAAATTCAAGCGCATATTCAAGCACACGAGCATGTGCCAGGCGGATTAATGCCTCTGCTACATGCGATTCAGGACGATATTGGTTATGTCCCTGAAGTTGTGTATCCCGAGATTGCCAAAGCGCTGGCCCTGTCTGTGGCCGAGGTGCATGGTGTCGTCACTTTTTATCATCATTTCCGTACCCACCCTGTTGGCAAACATGTCTTGCAGGTTTGCCGTGCCGAATCATGCCAGTCCATGGGTTCCGAAAAACTCGAAGCAGAACTCAAAGCGAAATTGGGCGTGGATTACCACCAGACCACTGCTGACGGTAGTGTGACACTGTTGCCTGTGTATTGTCTGGGTAATTGTGGCTGTTCACCAGCCGTTATGCTGGATGACGAAGTCTATGGTCGCATGAATACAGAAAAAGTGACCGAGTTGATTGCTGAGGTGTGTCATGGTTAAGGTGTATGTGCCGATTGACTCGACTGCACTCTCACTGGGTGCCGAGCGGACGGCCAAAAAAATCATTCAGGAAGCACAGGCCCGAGGCGTAGATATCACGCTTGTGCGCAATGGTTCACGCGGTCTGTTCTGGCTGGAACCGTTAGTGGAAATCGAGACTGCACAGGGGCGTGTGGCATTTGGCCCGGTGCAACCAAGCGATGTATTGAGCCTGTTCGAGGCAGGCTTTACGGATGCCTTGTCCGATTCAGCCAGGGCACATCCTTTATATCTGGGCTTGGCCGATGAGTTGGCCTGGTTGAAAAAACA
>DATMSK010000242.1:0-15135 GCA_035565395.1 Methylophilus sp.
TTCCATGCGTACGTTGATGTCTGTGATGAAAATGAATAAAGCCAGTATTTATGCGGCCTATGGCAGCAAAGAGTCTTTATTCAAGAAAACGGTAGAGTGTTATGTCAATGGGTCGGCAAGCTTTCTGATGGCTTCCCTTCATCAACCGACGGCTCTGGCAGTCGTGCAGACCATGTTGAGCCAGGCGGCGTTTATGCTGGCTGACCGGTCGCATCCTGCTGGATGCCTATTGATCCAGGGCGACTCGCTATGTGAGGCAGGACACAGCGAAATTAAGCTGTTACTAAAATGATATCGAGAGACGTTTGAGCAAAAAATCGCAGAGCGCTTTGTGCGTGCGATCAAAGAAAAGGATTTATTGCCGGCTGCTGAGCCAACGGTGCTGGCCAAGCTGGTCATGACAACACACCAGGGAATGGTTATTCAAGCGTTGAGCGGTGCGACACAAACGCAATTGTTTAATGTGGCAGTCATGGCCACGCAAATGATAGCACAGGCATACACCGTCAAGCCAGGGTTCTGTGATGACAATGCAGAAATGAAGGCGACTGTTTAGAGCAAATGCAGAAAGGTTGCCATCTTTGTTTAGATGGCAACCTGAGTCTTAAAGTGCGTTACGTACCAGCGTCATTGCTGCCTCTTTGGCTCGTGCAGCAGCGCCAGTATTGGGTGTCAGGCGCTCTACCAAAGCGGCCCCTTCAAACAGGATGGTCAACTGCTGGCCCAGGGCTTCCGGGTCTTTGGCTCCCGCGTGGCGTGCAATTTCGCACAGGTATCCCTGTAACTCGGCCGATAGGACCACAGAGTACTGATTGATCGGATGTTCCGCTTCCGGAAATTCAACAGCTGCGATATGGAAGGGTAGGCCGCGGAATTCCGGCTGGCTGATCCATTGCGCCATCAGTTCACATAGCAAGAGCAACAGCTCTTGTGATTCGACTTTTTTCGAGGCCATCTGGGCATTTAGCCAGGCATAAAACTTGTCAGACTTGTCACGCAGGTAAGCCGTAATCAGCTGGTTTTTGCTAGGAAAATGTTTATATAAGGTGGCTTTGGCCACGCCTGCTTCCAAAATAATGGTGTCTACCCCTGAGGCTTGTATGCCTCGGCTGTCAAACAGGCTGCTGGCTATATTGAGTATTTTGTCTCGCATGTTCATCACTTATCCTTTTATCCCGATTTTCAGGGTTCCCGATCTTTCGCTTGTTCTCTTTTACTCATTCTCTCGGTAAACGGTCTCGACCTTGAGGACGCATCAGTTCTTGTGGGTACAAGCAACTGACATAACCGAGCGCTTGCCGTAAAGGTTCCACCTGGTCTGTATCTACCTTACCTTCTGTCACAAACATGATGAAGGCTTGACGCTGTACTTCTGGCAGCATGGCTGCCTGTGGTAGTTGGCAACTGCCATTCTGCATTTTCTGGTAAGCCAGGTTCAGCAGGCTTAGTGTCACTGGATCAGCGCTCCCTCTGGCCTGGCTTACGCTACTTTCCAAAGGCGATAACTCTGCTTGTATCTGGTTTTGCTTGACTGGCGCAAATGCCATCCACATCACGCATAAACTCACTATCAGACCAAAGGATAGCGAGCGGTAAAACGCAGGTTTCTCCAACTGGCTATGGATCGATTGGTCAAACAATTGCCAAGCCTTGCTGCTTGCCGTTTGAGACTCTACCTGCACCGCACCTATGGCCAGGAAAAACCATTGGTCTAGCAACGCAGGCGACAATGGCAGCGTGGACTGTTGTTGCGCCTGATCTATGAGCTGGCGAATACTCGAAATATCCTGCACATTGAGTACACTCGCTGCGCCAGCTTGCTGTATGCGTTGCCTGTTCCAGCCCGCCAAGTTATTTCGTAAGCGGTAAAGCGGGGCATGTTTTGCCCATTTTTTTAATCCAATGGCCCATAAGCCATGTGCGGCATACGCTTTGCATATGCGCTCATACCGCTGTCTTGTGTGATTCATGTTCACTAATAAATTCACGCCAATAACCCCTAAAAATTCACTTGCTTTTTTTTCGATGGCTGCATTAGACTAGAAAAAAGTGAACAGACCTGTCTGCATATTATCGTGACATCACATAAAATGCAACCAGTACGACGAACACTCTTTTCAATAGTTACTTTGGCATCATAGCTCCGGCTGAATTTGTAAACAAGGGATTACCATGACATCTGTCTCCATCGCAACACAATTGGCGGAATGGCGCGATCATGCGCTTGCGCTTGAGAATGAAGTAAAAAAGGTCGTAGTTGGTCAGGATAAAGCGATCCGTGCCATCAATATTGCTATTTTTGCCCGCGGCCATGTGTTGCTGGAAGGTGGCGTGGGTGTGGGTAAAACCACTTTGTTGCAATCGATTGCCCGTGGCCTGGGTGGCGCTTATGAGCGTATTGAAGGCACGGTCGACTTAATGCCTAACGACCTGATCTACCATACATTCCTCGGTGAAGACGGCCGACCAAAAGTGGATGAAGGTCCATTGTTGCGTGCGGGCGAGCAGCTCTCGGTGTTTTTCTTTAACGAGATTAACCGTGCGAGGCCACAAGTGCATGCACTGATGCTACGCGTGATGGCAGAGCGTCATGTACATGCGTTTAAAAAAGAATACCGTTTGCCGCACATGCTGGTGTTTGCTGACCGCAACCAGGTAGAAAAGAATGAAACCTTTGAAATCCCATCGGCTGCACGAGACCGCTTTATGATGGAGATTCCGATTGAGATTCCTGATGACAGGAATTTACGCAAGGCATTGATGTTTGATGTGAAGTTCCAGCATGCGGAACGACTGACACAGCAAGTACGGAGCGGGGTGCTGGCTTATGACCAGCTGAATGGTTTCTCTGATGTGTTGCAAAGCCATATTCGCGCCAGTGATGTACTGGAAGATTATGCACTGGATTTATGGCAAGCCACGCAATCCCCGGCGGCATTTGGCATCCAGCTCGACAGCGTGGATGTTAACCGCCTGATTCATACCGGTGCCAGCCCGCGCGGGATGGGTATGCTGCTCAAAGCGGCGCGTGTACACGCCTGGCTCATGGAGCGCGACAGTTTGTATCCCGAGGATATTCATGCGGTGTTCCACGAAATTATCGCGCACCGCCTGGTCTTGAATCCGATGTTTGAAAGCCGCCGCACCGAGTTGTCGCGCGAACTCACCAACCAGATACTGGCAACTGTCAGTGTGCCATCCAAGGCAAAAGCAGCATGATTCCGGCCAACGCGCAGCCATTTTTTTACCAGGTTCCCTGGCGCTCTGCCAGTGTGCATGCAGGTGAACACTTGGGTATACAGCGTGGTCCGGGCGATGAGTTCAGTAAACATGTTTCACTGGTTGATTATCCTGATGCCAGGCGCCTGGACTTGCGGCAGACCTTGCGCGATCCCTATGAGCAGGTACAAGTGCGTGTATTCAAGCAAGAGGCTTCCACACCGCTGTATGCGGTATGTGATATGTCCAGCTCCATGCAGTTTCAGGGGCAGGCCAGCAAACTGGATACCTTACAAGCCGTGGCTGCTTCGATTGCTTGTTCAGCACATGAAAACAGCGATTTGTTTGGCATGGTGAGTTACGACCATGCAGTGCTCCCGCATCTAAGCCAGGCACCGGGCCATCATGCGCATCAATCATTCGCCACCATTGCCCAATTGGCTGAATTTCACAATGCGCGAAAAGATGGGCAGGGGATTGTCGAGGCAACAGGCTGGTTGGGCCAGCAAAAAGGGTTGGTGTTCTGGATTTCTGATTTTCATATGCCGTTGGCGCTGATTGAACAGGGCCTGAATGGCATGTCCAATCATCAGGTCATCCCCGTGGTGTTATGGGATCCGCAGGAGTACCAGCGGTTGCCACGCTTTGGTTTTGGCAATTTGCAGGATCCGGAAACCGGCCAACAAAGAACGATTTTCTTCCGCCAGGCCATCCGCGCCCAGTTCGCCGAGCAGTTTGAACAGCGTAAACAAGCACTGGATCAGCTGTTTGCCCGTTTTGATATCCGGCCTTTGTATATTGCCGGTCATTTTGAGGCTAGCTTGCTGTCGGATTATTTTGAACAACTTATTCACTAGCGTGTTGTAGTGAAACCGAAAGTATCGTGATGAAACAGATTTTTTTAGGGTGGCTGGCGGTGTGCCTGATTGCAATGCCAGCATGCGCCGAGACGCAGGATACAAAAGTGCAGCCGGCTGAGATCAAAGTATTGAGTGTACAAAACCCGGCTACGTATGCCGGCATACAGTTGGGGGATGTATTGCAACGTACAATCAGACTTTCGGCCACAGCGCAGGACCAGCTCAAAGAAAATGACTTGCCGCTAAAAGGGTTGCAGCGGAATGGTATAGAACTCAGGCAACTACACGTCAGTAGTGACATGCAGTCGGGCAAAAAGCTTTATACGCTGTTGTTTGAATACCAGGTATTTGCCAGCAGCGGCAACCCGGTGCAACTGCAATTGCCAGCCGAGCGTATTACGTTTAACAGCGGGGCGATGGTTGAGCTCCCGGCGTGGCGTTTCTGGTTGATGGCGCAACTACCGGACCGCTTGCAGCCAGCCAAACCCACCGTCATTGCACAATATCATCCGAACATGCAGCCAACTGACATGGTGCAACGCTGGCTGGGCGTGAGTCTGCTGCTGGCGCTGACGGGTAGCTTGATCTTGCTCTACCGTAATGCGAACTGGCGCTGGTTACCCATGATGAATGGCCATTTTGCGCAAGCCTATCGTCAACTGAAACGCTTGCCCGCCAATGCGGAGGGGCAGAAGCAGGCATCTTTGATCATGCAAAAAGCATTCAATGCGCGTTTTGGGCAACAAATGCTCGCTAGCCATGTGCCAGCATTTGTGGCACAACAACCTGAGCTCCAGACGCTGGAATCGCAAATACAGGCCTTTTTTGTGCAGGCAAATGCCGTACTTTATGGCGGCCAACAAGACGGGGCAGTGGAATATCTAAAACAATGCATGGCACTGACACGTCAATTGCGTGATTGTGAACGGAGGGTGTGATGCATTGGTTACACCCCTGGTTTTTGCTGTTACTCCCTGTAGCGGCAGTGCCTTTCCTGCTGAAAAGCCGGCATGCCCAAGCCTATTCCTGGCTGGAGATGGTGCCTGAGGATACGTTTTCTGAGCGCATCCACTTATTGGTGAAGCTGGCGACAGCCTTGTTGCTGCTGTGCATGGTTCTCGCGCTGGCGAGTCCGCAGGGCGATAGTCATGAAGAACAGAAAGTGGGTAAAGGGGCGCAAAGCGTGTTCGTGATTGACCGCAGCGTCAGTATGGACCATCCTTTTGCCGGGCAGGCCACTGGCGGGCATGCGGCGGAAATCAAGTCGGCAGCAGCTAGACGCCTGATTACTGCATTTATTGACTCGCGGCCAGATGACATGATGGGCGTGGTTGGCTTCACCAACTCGGCCTTGTATGGCATGAAAATCACCACCAACCGGGATGGCATTCATGCCGCTATTCAGGCAGCAACTGGCCCTGCGCTGAACCAGACCAATATCGGTGCCGGGATTACCAATGCTGCGACCTTGTTTGAAAATATTCCAAGCACCGGATCGCGGGCGATTGTATTGCTGTCGGATGGGGCGGGTAAATTGAGCCCACGTGTTAAATACCAGATTCGCAAACAGCTGGTGGGTAAAAAACTCAATTTGTACTGGATTGTGCTGCGTGAGCCTGACGATATCAGTATTTTTACCGGCAACGAGTATGACGATGACCACCTGCCGGAAGCCATCGCGCTGGATCGGTTTTTTCAGTCACTTAACATCAAGTACAAGGCATTTGAGGCAGATAATGCGACGGCACTGGAGTCTGCCTTGCGCGAAATCGATGCCAAGGAAAAGAATGTGATCCAGTATGGCGTCATCATTCCCGGGCATGACTATGCCAAAGACCTGATCGTTGCCGCTTTGTTGCTGGGGTTGGGCCTGATATTCATTAAACAGATAAAGGTGTACTCATGACAGTTTATCGAAAACATGCCAATTGGCTTTGGGGCAGTATTGCAGTATTAGGCATTGTCGGCGCCCTCTATTTTGGTTGGCAACTGCATATGCTGCGTGAATTGAATCAGCAGATTCGCACTGGTCAAGTCATCAAGAAGGGCGCGGAGGCCTATTTGCAGAAGTTGACTGCTGCTTATGACCAGGGCCAGCATGGCGATTACAAGCACGCGGTACAAACCTACAGCCAGGCGCTGGAGTTGGCGCCACCGGCTGCAGAGTTGCCGCATATCCATTTTAATATTGGTAATAACCTGTTTTTGTCTGGACTGGTGCGCACGATTAATGAAGATGGTACTTTCCAGGATGAAGCACGTTACGCCTTTACCCAGGCCAAGATTTCCTATGAGCAAGCCTTGCGTTTGCAGCCGGAAGACAAGGCAGCCAAATTTAACCTGGCCTTGCTGCATTCGGTGATGGCTCGCGGTATGCAGGCCGCCAGCAAAGACCAGTCACATATGGAACTCAGTAATTTGCCAATAGGATTGCCATAATGAAGTGGATGACATGGTTAAAGCAACACTACGAGCCGGTGTGCTATGGGCTGGCCTTGGTCTTGCTGTTATTGGCTTTGGTTAAACCTGAGATTCAGCTTAGGCAGCAGGTACAGCATTATTTACTGATTGCGGATATTTCACAAAGCATGAATGCCGAGGATGAAACACTGAACCAGAAAGCGGTCAGCCGTTTGGCCTATACCCAGCATTTAATGAAGCAGTTGGTGCATAAATCGCCGTGCGGTACTTACTTCAGCCTGGGGATTTTTGCTTCGGACAATATTGCCATGCTGCAAACGCCACTGGAGGTGTGTAAGAACCTGGATGTGATCAGTGATGGTATTGATCATCTTGAATGGCGAATGGCATGGAAGGGCAATAGCCGGTTAAGTTTTGCCGTACATGCAGCGACCCATGTCTATGATGCGCTTAACCAGCCGGCACAGATGCTTTTTTTTACCGATGGCGATGAAGCGCCTCGCGTCAATGTCACCATCAAGCAGGATCTGAGCGGGGTGCAGATTGGCGAGTTTTTTACTTTTATTGGCGTTGGCGGTCCACAAAAGGTGGCGATTCCTCGTTATAACTCAGCAAACAAAGCTGTAGGGTATTGGCCAGTCAGCGATAATAATAATGCCGGTGCTGTTGGGGTCACCTATGCCGACCCGAGCCAGGACGAACCTGATCCGCCTGTTGCTTATGCAGAATACGACCGTATGATGTCACAGCTGGAAGAGGACTACTTGAAGTCGCTGGCCGATGAGTTTAAAGGCAGCTATCTCAAGGGGCGGGATCAGGAAGCGTTTTATCAAACGCTGGCAGCTAAGCCAAGGACAGCCAGTTTTGTGACGGACTACCCTTTGCGGTCAATTTACCTGGTGACAGCTATCATGTTAATTCTGGCGACCTACCTGCCAGATATCCGCTTCCGCCGCTTGAAGGAAAATGCTTAGCCCTGAGAGTCACGAGGCTACTCGTGCATGGGAACCAGGGTTAAACACGTAATTTCAGACGGGGCGCCAAAGCGGATAGGTGGCCCCCAATAACCTGTGCCACGACTGACATATACCCACAAGTCTTGCAGGCGATGCAGCCCGGCGACATAGGGCTGTTGTAGCAGGAAAAAGTAATTCCATGGCCAGAATTGGCCGCCATGGGTATGGCCGGATAGCTGTAGATCAAATCCTGCTGCCTGAGCGGCTTGTGCACTGCGCGGTTGATGGGCTAGAAGGATTTTAGGTGCATCCGCCGGCGCGCCTGTCATTGCTGCTTGTGGGTCGCTATGGTGATCCTCGTAAAAGTGACCGGCCGTAAAGTCAGTTACGCCGGCCAGGACTAAGGTGGCTTCTTCATGCGTGAGTTGCACATGCTCATTGAGCAATACGCGCACCCCCAGCCGTTCTAGTTCATGAATCCAGGCCAAAGCGCCAGAATAATACTCATGATTACCCGTGACAAAAAAGCTGCCGTGGCGCGCCTCCAGGCTGGCTAATGGACGGGTATGCTCCGCCAGTTCATGTACACGGCCATCGACCAGGTCACCGGTAATCGCAACCAGGTCCGCCTCCAGAGAATTGACCTGCTGTACAATGCGTGACAAATAGCCTTGCTTGATGGTCGGGCCAACATGGATATCACTGATTTGCACAATCCGGAAGCCATGCAGGCTGTCAGGCAAATCACGTAGAGGCACGGTTACATTGACCACACGTGCCAGCTTGCGCGCATTAAAAAAGCCAATAACGGTGATGATCAACGCGCCTGCCACCGCGATCATGGCGCTGTTCTTCTCCAGTACTGCAAAGTCTATGTTGATCACATGCGCAGCATGCAAGCCCGCTGCAGCAAGGAGTAACACATCTCGCAACACCGTTAACACCAATATCGATGAAAAGATGCCCATCATTGTCATGGCAACCCAGCTCGTTGCATCGCGTAATGCATGATTGCTAAATCCCCGGGCCAGAAACGCCAAAGGTTGCAATAAGGCCGAGATCACCAGGATTCCCCAACCATACCAGTGTACCCAGGCAGGCCAGGCAAGTGTGTCTATCAGGCGTGAGCCGATGTAATAATGCAACAGGCCAACCAGGGTGGTCGTGATGATGAGGAAACGTAGAGGGGGCATGTGTTTTTGAGGGGCAGAAAGATGTAGATTAGATGGTGACATCCGCTGACAGATTCAAGTGTGCCATGCCGATAATATCTATATATCCACGCAGCGCATAGGCGCGAGAACTAGCAATCAGGCTGGTTAAACCATTGATGCTGGTAATGCTCGAACGCCCTGATCGCACGAGTGGGGCGCAGCCTGGCATCTTGCAGGCATTTCTGGCGCCAGTCGTCCAGTTGTTCCATGCCTAAATTAATGTGTTCAGCATGTAGCGACGGGAAGTTTCCATGCAATAGCTGTGGTAAATCTTGTAGCGCCAAGGTCACTTGATCGCGGTAATACGCCAGTTTATGTTCAAACTCGTTATCTAGCCTGCGGTAGCGCCGCAACAAATATTGAGGGATATGCGACAGCCGCAGCGCCTGATCTGCACTGGCCAATCTGGATACCGCTTTATGGACAATCTCGGCTTCACAATGCAGAGTATGCGTGAGTGTTTCTACAATCGTTTTACGGTGCACACGCAACAGCTTGCCAGGTGAAGGCATCCCTGGCTGATGCAGATATGCATCCATCGCCCACTCGGCGGCGGCATGCGTGAGTACGCTGTGATGCTGCCATTTGGCTTCAAACGTGGGGACAAAATGCTGGTGCGCTACAACATCCGTCAGCAAGTGTATGTTGTAGCCTATACCCAAGGCCAATTGGCGCTCATTTTTGGTCTGTAATAGCTGCTGGCCCATGCCCCAACCATGACTATGATTAAACGTGCGTGACACAACGGCCAGGTCTGGTAAGCAGGCGCCAGTCATAACCAGTGTCGGGTAGCGCTGCATCACACTGAGCCACGGCAATGGCAAGAGCGGTAACGCTTGCAGCCATTGATGGGTATACGCAACATGTGAATATAATCCCCAGGCATGTGCTTCACTGGGCAGTGCTAGCAGCAATAATAGTATGATCATCAGGGTACGAAGTGACATGCACGCACTTTGCAATTGTTAAATGACACTTGGATGAAGCCTGTATGACGTTGATATGAAAGCGGTTTTCGTCATAAAAGCATCATGAAAGCTTGTTAAGCTATGTGAGATTTGTTAACTCGGAATCCTGCATGAAAATATTGATGATTTCAGATGTCTACTTTCCTCGTGTGAACGGGGTTTCCACCAGCATCCGTACCTTTGCTGAAAGCTTGCGTGAGCAGGGGCATGTTGTACATCTGATCGCACCACAGTATCCAGCGCAAGAAGGGCAGCCTTTAACCATCGATGAAAGCTGGATCACCCGTATCGATGCACGCAAGATTGTGTTCGACCCGGAAGACTATTTAATGAAATGGTCGGCATTGATGACGTATATCAATAGTTTGCACCCGGGCGATTATGACCTGGTACACGTCCATACCCCTTTTATTGCCCATTATGCCGGACTGCGCATTGGCAAAAGATTGCAGGTGCCAGTGGTCGAAACCTATCACACCTTCTTTGAAGATTACATGCATCATTACTTGCCATGGGTGCCGCGCAAATGGGCAGTCCGTATTGCACAAACCGTGTCCCGTAAACAATGCCAGCAGGTAGATACCGTGGTATCGCCGTCAGCCCAAATGCGCGAGGTCTTGCAACAATATGGCGTGACCACGCCGATTACAGTGATCCCCACCGGATTGGATGCCTCACGATTTGTGGCAGGAAATGGCGCCGCGTTCAGGGAGAAATACGGGATTCCGGCACAGCGCCCACTCTTGTTGTTTGTGGGTCGCGTGGCGCATGAAAAGAATATACAGTTTCTGCTTGAAATGTTGTCACTGGTGATCCAGGATCATCCAGAGGTGTTGCTTGTGATTACCGGCGAAGGCCCGGCTGAAGCCATGCTCAAGAAAATGGCACGCGATAACGGCTTGCAATCACATGTGATGTTCCTCGGTTACCTGGATAGGGCGGTTGGGCTGAATGCGGCTTACCAGGCTGCAGATATTTTTGTGTTTGCTTCCAAGAGTGAGACACAAGGGCTGGTCTTGCTTGAGGCCATGGCACAGGCGACGCCGGTGGTGGCGATTGCCGAATTGGGCACTGCTTCCATCCTTCGCCAAGGGCAAGGCGCACTGATCGCACAGGATGATGAAGTCCATTTTGCCGAGCAAGTGCAAACCTTGTTGATTGATCACCAATTACGCGAGCGTGTGGGTAAAGAGGGCAAACGTTATGTGGAACAAGTGTGGTCCAGTGAAGCCCAGGCCAATAAATTGCTCGAATGTTATGAGCGTTTAATGCTGGCACATATGCCTATGGCCGCCTCTGCAGCAGCCTGAAAAGGGATGCCTCATTAAAATCTTGAATTTTCACCGGGAGGCTTGACGCCTCCTTCCTGACCCGCCAACATGATGCCAGACTTGCACTCATGCAAGCAAACGCTATTCAGGAGAATCAAACATGTTTATTCCAGACAGCTGCTGCACGCTGGTTCCTTATTTTGAAGTCCCTGCTGAAAACCTGGCTGTTTTTAAGGCTCTTGGCACCCAGTTTTTAGATAAAACCCGCAATGAGCCGGACTGCATGCATTATGCCTTTTCGTTCAGCGGGAACATTGCGCATTGCCGTGAAGGTTACGCTAACGCGGAAGGTATTTTAAAGCATCTGGAAAATGTAGCTGAGCCACTCGGTGAGGCATTGAAGCTGTCCAAGTTGATCCGGTTGGAAGTGCATGCCCCTGCGGCGGAAGTGGAAAAGCTCAAGGCACCATTGGCAGCACTGAACCCACAGTTTTTTATACTGGAAGCGGGCATACGCCGTCAGTAATCACGGCAAGACACTACAATAAAAAACGCCACATGCTGTGGCGTTTTTCATGAGTCACACTCGGACAGGTATTAACCAAACTTACCGGTAATGTAATCCTCGGTTTCCTTGCGGCTAGGATTGGTGAAAATACGGTCAGTATCATCATATTCAATCAACTCACCCAGGTACATATAAGCCGTATAGTCAGACACGCGTGCCGCCTGTTGCATGTTGTGGGTAACCACCAGGATGGTCAGCTTGCTACGCAGTTCTACCATCAGTTCTTCAATATTGGCGGTGGCAATTGGGTCCAGCGCGGAGGTCGGTTCGTCAAACAGCATGATTTCTGGGTCGGTGGCCAGGGCACGTGCAATACATAAACGTTGTTGCTGGCCGCCGGACAGGTTGAATGCCAGGTCGTGCAGGCGGTCTTTGACTTCATTCCACAAGGCAGCCCCTTTGAGGGCTTCCTCTACCTTGTCATCCATAATGCGCTTGTTGTTTTCACCGCGTACGCGCAAACCATAAGCGACGTTCTCGTAGATGGACTTTGGAAACGGATTTGGTTTCTGGAACACCATGCTGATACGCATACGCACTTCAATCGGGTCTACGCCAGCATCCAGCACATTGGTGTTGTCCGGGTGCATCACAATCTGGCCCTGGTATTTGTTACCAGGATATAAATCGTGCATGCGGTTAAAGCAACGCAGGAAGGTGGACTTTCCGCAACCGGAAGGGCCGATCAGTGCCGTGATCTTGTTTTCGTACAAAGGCATGGAGATCCCTTTGAGGGCACGGGCGCCGTTGCTGTAGAAGAAGTTTAAATCGCGAGCTTCGGCTTTTATTGCTGTAGTGACGTTGGCCATGGAGTTTCCTAAATCTTGTGTGGCATTACCATTTAATATTTTTACGAATTCTGTAGCGTAACCAGATGGCTGCACCGTTCATTAACAATGTGACAATGATAATCAGTGCACCAGTTGCCGCCGCATTGACATGGAAGGCATGGTCAGGACGGGATAACCAGTTAAACATCTGGATCGGCATCACGGTGAAGCCGGAAGTCAGCCATTCAAAGTTGATGAAAGGTGGCTCGGTTGTGATCGGGCTAGGTGGCAAGAAGGCAATAAAGGTCAGCGCACCAATGGTGATAATGGGCGCTGTTTCACCCAAGGCACGCGCCATGCCGATAATAATACCGGTCAAGATGCCACCGTAAGAGTATTTGAATACATGGTCGTACACGACTTGCCATTTGGTTGCACCAACCCCATAGGCCGCTTCACGGATGGAGACGGGAATGGCGCGGATGGCTTCACGCGTAGACACAATCACAATCGGGAGAATCAGCAGGCCTAAGGTTAAACCGGCGGTGAGGATGCTCTGGCCAAAGTCCAGCATGTAGACAAACAGGCCTAATGCCAGCAACCCATAAATGATGGAAGGGACACCGGCCAGGTTAGCCACGTTAATTTCAATCAGGTCGGTAAACCAGTTTTTGGGCGCATATTCTTCAAGGTATAGACCCGCAGCTACGCCCACCGGCACCGCTGTCAGAAACGTCACTGACATCACTAGCAGAGAACCTACCCAGGCGGACAGTAAGCCGGCACGACCTGCACGGCGCGAAGGAAACTCGGTCAGGAAGTCCAGGCTGAATTTCGGGTAGCCGTCTGCGATCAGTTGCCAGAACAGCAACATCAGTGTAACCAGGCCTAGCATCAGGCATAGCAGGCCTATCGCAGCAAATAGTGTGTCATTGCGCTTATGGCGTTTGATCATGGCGCGTACATCGGCCAGATTTTCGAGGACAGAAGCTTTATGTTCCATGGTGTGTTGTTTCCATTGACCGGTAGTCAGGCTACCGGCAGTGTAGGGTGGTTATGTGTCAGTAATGAGACAATCGTCAGCGTTTGATGAATACGCTTAATAGCTTTCACGGTATTTTTTACGTACCCAGTGTCCCACAATATTGAATGACAATGTCATTGCCATCAACACCAGGCCGGCCGCAAAAATACTTTGGTAACCAATGCTACCATGCGGTAGGTCACCCATGGCAACTTGTACGATATAGGCAGTGATGGTCGCTGCGCTATCCAGTGGGTTAAATGTCAAGTTAGGCTGTTGGCCCGCCGCAATCGCTACCACCATAGTTTCACCCACGGCACGTGAAATCGCCAGGATATAGGCTGCCACAATCCCGGAGACCGCAGCAGGCGTAACAACTCGGATCGCAGTCTGGAAGCGGGTAGCGCCCATGGCATAAGAGCCTTCACGCATACTCATAGGCACCGCACGCATCGCGTCTTCTGACATGGAAGCGATGTAAGGAATAATCATGATCCCCATCACAATCCCGGCACCCAGCATATTGAAGCTTGGTAAATCAGGGTAAATACTTTGCAGCAATGGGGTCACAAAAAACAATGCAAAGTAACCAAATACCACGGTTGGTACACCCACCAGTAATTCAAGGATAGGCTTGATGGTTTCGCGGGTTCTATGTGAAGCAAATTCGGACAGGAAAATGGCGGAAATGGTGCCAATCGGCACAGCCACTGCCAACGCAATCGCCGAAGTAGTCAGGGTGCCTGAAACCAGCGGCATAATCCCGTAGTGCGCGTCTTCAAACAATGGCGTCCATTGCGTATCGGTGAAGAACTCTACGACAGATACGGTCTTGAAGAAACTCAAGGACTCGTACAGCAAGACCCCGACAATCGCGAAGGTGGTTGCAACCGCTACCAGGGCAGCTAACATGAGGATCAGCTCAATAATGCGTTCTTTCACATTCCGGCGGATGTTCTTGGCCAGTCTGGGGCTGATGGTCAGTTGCGCAGGTGCTTGCATTGCTTGGGTCGCCATAGTGTTTATTTTGTCAGGAAGGAATTTTAGCGGATTATCCGCAGTTCAGGCCGAATCACTACTAAAAAAGGGGCATTGCTGCCCCTTTTTATGATTACTTGATTCGGGACAACAAGTCGGTGATCTTGATGCCGACTTCAGATGAACCGTTAAAACCAGTGCCTGGTTTCATGGCTTTGAAGTGCTCTTTCACTGCGGTGTAATCAGCTTTTGGCAGTGGGACGTATTTCACTTCCTTCACTAACTCTGGCGCGTTTTCCAGGTAGTAGTTCACAAACGCTTTCACCTCAGGCCTGAAGGCCGCAGAAGTCGCGTTTACGTAGATAAACAGTGGGCGTGATAATGGCTGGTAAGTACCATCCATCACTGTTGCTTCGGAAGGCAGAACTGCTTTACCACCTTCTTTAGCAACGACTGGCACTGCTTTCAGTTTGTCGGTATTTTCCAGATAGTAAGCCAGGCCAAAATAAGCCATGCCACCTACGTTACCGGATACACCTTGTACCAGTACGTTGTCATCTTCTGAAGGAGTGTAGTCTGTACGGCTGGCTTTGGCCTTGCCGTTAACGGCTTCTGTGAAGTAGTCAAATGTACCGGAAGCTGTGCCTGGGCCGTACAAGTTGATTGGTTTGTCTGGGTAAGTCGCATTCACTTCTTTCCAGCTCTTAACTTTTGAGCCTGGCTCCCAGATTTTTTTCAGCTCAGCTACAGTGATTTGTTTAATCCAGTCGTTCTTGCCGTTCACCACCACGGTCAACGCGTCATAGGCAATTGGCAATTCGATAAACTGCACGCCGCCTTCTTTACAAGCATCGATTTCTTTTTGTGAGATTGGGCGCGAAGCATC
>DATMSK010000243.1:0-4064 GCA_035565395.1 Methylophilus sp.
GTGATGATGTTTGAAGATCTGATTGACTTTGAACATGGCGGGTTGTCAACTGAATGCTTGAATATTGTACACCAGCAAGACGGCGAGTGTTTGCAGTCGTTTAGGCGCGGTGCAAAGCGAGAGTTCGTAGCATGATTAATATCATTATTGTTTCAGAAAAAATGGCCAAACCCAAAACGCTGGGCGTGTTTGAGAGCTTGGGCATGATATTGGCGCTGATCCTGGTACCTGTGGTGCTCACTTTGTTGTTTATCACACCACAACAAGTCATTAAATCCCAAGGCGTGAAGGCGATGTTGCCACCACATTTACGTGGTGCCATGTTGTCTACACAAAGCCATCTGGATGCTTATGCCAAGCAGATTGGTGAGTTGCAGGCGCGGATATTGCGGCTGGATGCCCAAAACCAGCGGCTATCCAAGTTGGCGGGCGTTAAATCCACTGCCGAACCCATCAATGAGAGAACACCTGTGAACGAAGTGCCGCTGAATGCACCTTTGGGTCAAGGTGGCCCATTGGTTAAAGATTCTCCCTTAAGTGAGGAGGATCTGAAAGCAACCATTGAACAAATGTCGGCTGACCTGGATTTTCGGGATGAATACCAGGGCAAAATCGAAGCGAAACTGTTGCAAAAAAGTGTTTTGCGCGAAATGTTGCCTAACAGCAGCCCGGTCGAGGCGGCTTACAGTTCATCCAGCTATGGTTGGCGTATTGATCCCTTGAGTGGGCATCGGGCATTTCATGAAGGGTTGGATTTTCCTGCATCAGTTGGAATGCCTGTGTACGCAGCGGCCGACGGGATTGTGACCACGGCAGTCAGTACGCCTGATTATGGCAATTTGCTCAAGATTGAGCATGGATCTGGCTTGGAAACACGCTATGCGCATAACTCCAAATTACTTGTGAAGGCCGGGGAGCGTGTCACTAAGGGTCAGAAAATCGCCCTTATTGGTAGTACCGGCCGTTCTACAGGGCCGCATTTGCATTATGAAATCCGCCTCAATGGCAACCCGCTGGATCCGCGCGAATACCTCAGGAACCGCTCCTGAGTAAAATACTCATCATGCAATAATTGAGACAATCCGCCTCTATATCTTATACAATCTCAGTTTATTTCAATTTAACGCCGCGCAAGCGGAAATCGGTGTGACTCATGTTAGCCTCGTTGTTTAAAAAAGTCTTTGGCAGTCGCAATGATCGACTGGTCAAGCAATATCAGCAAATCGTCAAACAAATCAACGCGTTGGAGCCTGAGGTACAGGCGCTCACTGACGAGCAGTTGCGGGCAAAAACCGAAGAGTTCAAACAACGCTATACGCAAGGTGAGACGCTGGAAAAACTGTTGCCCGAGGCCTTTGCCGTTGTCCGTGAAGGCGGTAAGCGTGCACTGGGCATGCGTCATTTTGATGTGCAGCTGATTGGTGGCATGGTCCTCAATGCGGGCAAAATTGCCGAAATGCGTACTGGTGAAGGTAAAACACTGGTAGCGACCTTGCCAACATACCTGAATGCCTTAACTGGTAAAGGTGTGCACGTCGTGACTGTGAACGATTACCTGGCCAAGCGAGATGCGGAATGGATGGGTAAGCTGTACAACTTCCTGGGCTTGAGCGTGGGGATCAACCTGTCGCAAATGCCACATGATGCCAAGCAACAGGCCTACGCCGCTGATATTACCTACGGTACCAATAACGAGTTTGGTTTTGACTACCTGCGGGACAATATGGTGTTCAGCAAGGAAGAGCGTGTGCAACGCCCCTTGCACTATGCGCTGGTGGATGAAGTGGACTCCATCCTGATTGATGAAGCCCGTACACCGCTGATTATTTCGGGCCAGGCAGAACACAGTGTGGACCTGTATGGTGCGATCAATGAGGTGGCTAAGCAATTGGTACGTCAGCAGGTCGAAGATGGTGAGGGCGATTTCTGGGTCGACGAAAAAGCCCAGAGCGTCACTATGAGCGAAGTGGGTCACGAGCATGCAGAACAGTTGTTGGAGCAAACCGGACTGTTAACGGCTGGTTCCAGTTTGTATGAACCTGCCAATATCACACTGGTACACCACCTGTATGCCTCGTTGCGTGCACAAAACCTGTACCATCGTGACCAGCATTACGTGGTGCGTAATGGCGAAATCGTGATCGTCGATGAGTTTTCTGGCCGTATGATGCCTGGTCGCCGCTGGTCAGATGGTTTGCATCAGGCAGTTGAAGCCAAGGAAGGCGTGACCATCCAGAAAGAAAACCAGACCCTGGCATCGATTACGTTCCAGAACTATTTCCGCATGTATCAAAAACTGAGCGGCATGACCGGTACTGCAGATACCGAGGCCTACGAGTTTAACCAGATTTACGGTCTGGAAACGGTGGTGATTCCAACCCATAGACCTGTGCAGCGTATTGATGCCATGGACAAGGTGTATCGCACGGGGATGGAAAAATACAAGGCGGTCATTGAGGACATCAAGCAGTGCCAGGCTAAAGGCCAGCCGGTCCTGGTGGGCACGACCTCCATTGAAAACTCCGAGCTGATTTCCAAGTTGTTGACGCAAGCCAAGTTGGAGCATCAGGTGCTCAATGCCAAGCAGCATGAGCGTGAGGCGACCATTGTGGCAGAAGCTGGTCGTCCTGGCGTAATTACCATTGCAACCAACATGGCCGGCCGTGGTACCGATATTGTGCTGGGCGGTAATTCCGAAAATGAAATTCACAGCATTCAGCAAGATGAGAAATTGTCTGAGGCTGATAAAACGGCAAAGGTCGCGCAGTTGAAAGCCGAATGGCAGCAGCGTCATGATGCGGTATTGGCTGCGGGTGGGTTGCATATTATCGGTACCGAGCGTCACGAGTCTCGCCGTGTCGATAATCAGCTCCGTGGCCGTGCCGGTCGCCAGGGGGATCCGGGCTCCAGCCGTTTCTACCTGTCACTGGAAGATCCGCTGTTGCGTATTTTCTCTGGCGAGCGTGTGGCCGCGATTATGACACGCCTCAATATGCCAGAAGGCGAAGCGATTGAGCATGCCATGGTGACGCGTGCGATTGAGAATGCACAACGCAAGGTTGAAGGCCGTAACTTTGATATCCGTAAGCAATTGCTGGAATACGACGATGTTTCTAACGACCAACGCAAGGTCATTTACGAGCAGCGTAATGAGTTGTTGGAGTCCGTCGATGTTGGCCAAACGATTCGTGCCATGCGTGAAGATGTGATCAACAGCCTGTTTAATACGTATGTGCCGCCTGGCAGCGTTGAAGAGCAATGGGAGATCCCTGCGCTTGAACAAGCCCTGCAGGCAGAGCTGTCTATCGGTCTGCCCGTGGCCGAATGGCTGGAAAACAACCCGGACCTGCATGAAGAAACCTTGCGTGAGCGTATCCTGAATGCTGCTAACGAGAGCTATGCCTCAAAAGAGGCCATGGCTGGCAATGACAATATGCGTAACTTCGAGCGTGCTGTCATGCTGCAAAGCCTGGATAACCATTGGCGCGAGCATCTGGCGGCGCTGGATCATTTGCGCCAGGGTATCCATTTGCGCTCTTATGCCCAGAAGAACCCCAAACAGGAATACAAACGTGAAGCGTTTGAGCTGTTTGAGTCACTGTTGAATACCGTCAAGAGTGAGGTAACCAAGATCATCATGCAGGTACAAGTGCGCTCACGCGAAGAGCTTGAAGAGGAAGAGCGTCGTGCGGAAGAGGCGTTGCGCGCCGCAGAAGTGGGTAATTTGCAGTACCAGCACACAGATTACAATGCTGACGCTACTGCATCGGCCGAATTGCCTGAAGGGGTACGTGTAGGGCGTAATGATCCCTGCCCGTGTGGTTCTGGTAAACGGTTTAAGAATTGCCATGGTGCCTTGAGTTAAGCTGGGTACGTGAAAGGAAACAAGATGTCAGACCAGGAAATTCCATCTCCATGTGTAGGGGTTTGCAGTATTGATGAAGGCAATGGATTTTGCCAGGGCTGTTTTAGGACCTTGGAAGAAATCCGTCAATGGTGGGACCTTGATAACGCAGGCAAAGCCGAAGTGATTAAATTAGCGAATGCACGCGAATCGGCGGTAT
>DATMSK010000244.1:0-3515 GCA_035565395.1 Methylophilus sp.
TTCAACGAAATTACGCAAACCGCGGTGAAACACGCGATTGACCACCCACGGGATATCTCCATGGATCTGGTCAATGCTCAACAAGCCCGCCGCGCATTGGATTATCTGGTCGGTTTCAATTTATCCCCTTTATTGTGGAAAAAAATCCGCCGCGGTTTATCTGCTGGCCGTGTACAAAGCCCAGCCTTGCGCCTGATTGTGGAGCGAGAACTGGAAATTGAAGCGTTTACCAGCCAGGAATACTGGAGCATCCACATGAGTGCGCTGAAACATGCGCACGGCTTTGATGCCAAACTCATACAACTCAATGGTCAAAAAGTAGAACAGTTCACGGTTACCAATCATGACCAGCAGGCGGATATCGTTGGCAAGCTATTGCTGGCTTCTGCAGGTAAAACCACCGTCACCCGTGTTGAGAAGAAGCAACGTAGTCGCAGCCCGGCTGCGCCGTTCACCACGTCAACACTGCAACAGGAAGCCGTGCGCAAGCTAGGCTTTACCACCAGCCGTGCCATGCGTGTGGCACAACAGTTATACGAAGGCATGGACGTCGGAAGTGGCACCGTCGGTTTGATCACTTATATGCGTACAGACTCTTTCAGCCTGGCAACTGAAGCGGTGATGCAGATTCGTGACTACGTGAAAAAGCATTTTGATGCAGACTACCTGCCCAAAGCGCCCATCATGTACAAAACCAAGGCAAAAAATGCGCAAGAGGCGCACGAGGCGATTCGGCCAACAGACATCACCCGCACACCAGCCAGCGTCCGCCAATATTTGAATGACGAACAATTCAAATTGTATGAAATGATCTGGAAGCGTACCCTGGCTTGCCAGATGACGCAGGCAAAATATGATGCCGTCAGTGTTGACCTGGCTGTCGGCAGTGAAGCTAACCTGTTCCGCGCCAGTGGGCAAACCCTGGTATTCCCGGGCTTTATCGCGGTGTATATGGAAGGCAAAGACGATGAAGAGGACGAAGACGCGGAAGCCAAGCTACCGCACCTGGAAACCGGAGAAGTACTGACGGTTGAGAAGATTTTTGGTGAGCAGCACTTTACCGAGCCTCCACCGCGCTACTCAGAAGCCAGCCTGGTGAAAGCACTAGAAGAATATGGTATTGGTCGCCCTTCGACTTACGCCAGCATTATTTCTACCCTGCAAGATCGCGAATACGTCTTGCTGGATAAAAAGCGCTTCACGCCGACCGATGTTGGCCGTGTGGTGAATAAATTCCTGACTGAGCATTTTACCCAATACGTGGATTATGACTTTACGGCCAAGCTCGAAAACGAGCTGGATGAAATTGCCGAAGGCAATCTGGACTGGGTGCCGGTCATGGACAAGTTTTGGCAAGGATTCAACCAGCAGATTCAAGTGAAAGCCGATGTGGAACGCCCTGGCAATGAGTTGATAGACGAGTTCTGCCCGAAATGCGGCCGCCAGTTGCAAAAACAACTCAGCCGTTATGGTAGTTTTATCGGCTGTACTGGCTATAACGCAACACCCAAATGCGATTACAAACGCAATCTTGATGGTGAAGTCAACAATGCCAGCGAGCCCACCGTGATTGGCCTGGATGCGGAAACGCAGAAAGAAATCTACCTGATGAATGGTCCCTATGGCCCCTATTTGCAGGTTGGTCAGCCAGTTGAAGGCGAAAAGAAAAAACCCAAGCGCGTCAGTATTCCCAAAGAAATTCCGCTGAGCCAGGTCAATATAGATACTGCACATATGCTGTTAAGCTTGCCACGCGACTTGGGGCAACACCCGGAGACCGGTAAAAAGATTGTTGCCAATATCGGTCGTTTTGGGCCTTATGTGAATCATGATGGCAAGTTTAAATCCATCCCAAAAACCGAAAGTGTATTCAGCATAGACCTGGAAGGTGCGGTCAAGTTACTCGCGGCCGCCAGTGGTCCGGCACCGCTGGCCGACCTGGGAGAGCATCCGTCAGGTGAAGGACGGATTGAGGTATTTTCAGGCCGCTTTGGACCTTACGTGCAGCATAATGGTATTCGTGCAACATTGCCCAAAAGCGTGACACCGGAAGAACTTACGGTAGAGCAGGCATTAGAGCTGCTAGCCGAAAAAGCTGCCAAAGAAGGTGGCAAAACCACGAGCAAGAAAGCAACGGCAAAGAAAACCGCTACAAAAAAAGCGCCTGCCAAAAAAGCTGCATCAACGAAAACAGCAACCGCCTCCAGCAAACGTACCAAGAAAGCGGCTGAAGAGTAACACACGCGTCAAACCAGGGCGCATGCGCGCTCTGTCTCGCTTGGTCAATGATTTGACCACAAGTGATCAATATTGCCTATGCCCCAGGTGGCGACAGACTCGTTTCCGATAATTTCATCCACATTTTTCGACAAATCCAGCTCGACGACCGGGAGATGCATTTGCGATTTGGTAGAAAAAAATGCCTTTACTACCGGTTTGAGCAAGCTACCCGGGCTTTGCCTGACCACGACGGCCAGGCGACCGGACTTCAGCATCACCACGGTACCGATTGGATAAATACCCAGGCTTTTGACAAATGCCTTGAACACGACGGGATCAAAATGCCCGTTCCAGCTCGCCATGCGTTTGAGCGCTATTCCCGGCTCCCACGCCGGCTTGTAAGCCCGCGTAGAAGTCACTGCATCATACACGTCACAGATTGCACCCATTTTGGCAAACAGGCTGATCTGGTCTGAAGAGAGTTTCTCAGGATAGCCCGAGCCGTCGATCTTTTCATGATGATGCAAGCACACATCCAGGGTAACAGGATCTGAAATATTCGCTTTCACCAGCATGTCATAGCCGAGTTTGGGATGTTCTTGAACCACACTGAACTCGTTATCCGTCAAGGAGCCTGGTTTATTTAGAATCTGCAACGGAATGCCGGCTTTACCCATGTCGTGCATCAACCCTGCCAGCCCGGCTTGTTTCACTTCCGCATCCGATAGCTGAAGCTGCCTGGCAAGCGCCGTCATCAGCGCACAGACAGCAACAGAATGCATATAGGTATAGTCATCTGCTGTTTTGAGGCGTACCAGGCTAATCAAAGCGTGTACATTGCGTTCAACCGAGGCAGAAATCTCCTCTACAATTGGCATGACAGCTGCTGTCTCAATCGCTTTTCCCATGCGCAAATCTTTAAACATGGAGGCGATTGCATTTCGTGAAGAGGCGATGATTTTGGCTGCTTGCTCACGCTCCGCCTCGAGTGTGGTTTTCTTCAACGTCCCAGGATTGAATACAGGCGCATTATAGAATGGCTGACTGTCATCAACAGGACCATCTAATTCCAGCATGGCCATTTCTTTGTCTGTCATTTGCGTTGACTCAACAGTTTCGTCTTGAGAACTTTCAACATCTAGCCCCCAGCGAGTATCAATCACCACTTGTTTGATAGGGCTGGCGAGCAGTTTCTTCAAATCTTGCGGGTCACTCAGCACAAACTGACTGCTCCAGAAGGGATGATCCATCCACGGGCCTTTGAGCTCATGTATAAACATTCCCATCCGCACATC
>DATMSK010000245.1:0-6392 GCA_035565395.1 Methylophilus sp.
TGTTTTTGCATTGCACTCAATATCCCAGGCCTTACCATCGTTAGATTGCACATCAAATTCATACACCAATTGTTTACGTTCAGATTTGGCTTCTACCTTAACGATTTTGCCATCATGCTTGGACAAAGCGGCTTTTACGCATTTGCCCAGGCTATCGTAAGCCTTTGGTTTAATGGTTTCGTGGTCAGCGAATGCCTGACCGGATAATACACCGCACAACGCGGCTGCCAATAATGACGCTTTCATTTGCATAATGATCTCCTTGTTTAAAGTCATGAACGAAAGTTTTGGAACAGGCGCTAGGACGCGCTATTTTAAACATCCACAACGCTGAGAAGGATATCAAAAAGGGAATAAGCTTTTGAAAATATTACACTTGGTTAACAAAATGGCTAAAAATAGCCATTTTGTTCGGGCAAAGCCTGCTGGCCTACACAGCTACTGGTGCCTTAATGGCAGGATAAGGGTCGTAATTTTCTAGTGTGAAGTCGTCAAATTTAAACGCAAAAATATCCTTTACTTCAGGATTAATGCGCATGTTTGGCAAAGCCCGTGGGGTGCGTGACAACTGCTCTTTGACTTGCTCCATATGATTGCTGTAGATATGGGCATCACCCAATGTGTGCACAAAATCGCCCAACTGCAAATCGCACACTTGCGCCACCATCATGGTCAATAACGCATAAGACGCAATATTAAATGGCACACCCAAAAAGATATCTGCACTACGCTGGTATAACTGGCAACTTAACTTACCATCTGCCACATAAAACTGGAAAAATGCGTGACACGGTGGCAATTTCATACGCTCGACATCGGCCACATTCCAGGCCGAGACAATCAGGCGACGCGAATCTGGTGTCTTCTTGATCTGGTTGACTACCTGGGTAATCTGGTCGATGTGGCTACCATCTGGCTTAGGCCAGTTGCGCCATTGATAGCCATAAACCGGGCCCAGATTGCCCTCTTCATCGGCCCACTCGTCCCAGATACTGACGCCATTTTCTTTCAGGTATGCAATATTGGTACTGCCCTGCAAGAACCACATCAGCTCATGAATAATAGACTTCAGGTGCACCTTTTTCGTGGTAAGTAAAGGAAAGCCTTCTGCCAGGTTAAACCGCATCTGATAGCCAAACACTGACACGGTACCGGTGCCGGTGCGATCGGTTTTGACGTGACCATGCGCAAGTACGTGGTTTAATAAATCATGATACTGTTGCATGAGATGCTCCTCAATTCGCTTATTTGGTCTTAGGTGTTAGCGGCAATAAACGCCTTGATCGCATCAACGCTAACATCCATTACGGTGGACTTCTGAGGCAAGTTCTCCAGGCCAACCAGACTGGCTGGGCGCTCAGGCACCTCCCCCAATGCCTCTACAATCGCATCTTCAAACTTGGCTGGCAAGGCTGTTTCCAATACCAACATGGGGACATTCGCCTTGCGGTGTTCTAATGCCACTTTCAGGCCATCGGCGGTATGAGTATCAATCGTCACGCCATATTTTTTCTTGGTCGCACGTATGGTTTGCATGCGGTTAGCATGATTGCTGTGCCCGGACGTGAAACCGAAATCAGACACCTTGTCGAAATACCCTTCGGCATTCAGGTCGAATTTGCCACCATGATCCACCGCCGTCCATAATTCACGTACCCGCGCACTGTCTTGCCCTACCAAGTCATAGACAAAGCGCTCAAAATTAGAAGCTTTGCTGATATCCATGGATGGGCTGGAAGTGTGATAAGTATTCGCTGAACCACGTGGCGCATAGACACCCGTATTAAAAAACTCATCCAGCACATCGTTCTCATTGGTCGCGACAACCAGTTGATCAATGGGCAATCCCATCATGCGTGCAATATGGCCAGCACAGATATTGCCAAAGTTACCGCTAGGCACCGTAAAGCTGACTTTCTGGCTGTTGCTGCTCGTCACCGCCAGATAGCCTTTGAAGTAGTAAATCACCTGGGCAGCAATACGGCCCCAGTTAATGGAGTTGACAGCACCAATTTTGTATTGCGCCTTGAATGCGTGATCGTTGGACACTGCTTTGACCATGTCCTGCGCATCATCAAACACGCCTTTCACGGCGATATTAAAAATATTGTGGTCTTGCAGGCTGAACATTTGTGCCGTCTGGAAACGGCTCATCTTCTGGTAAGGCGACAGCATGAATACACGCACACCTTTTTTACCGCGCATGGCGTACTCAGCCGCAGAGCCGGTATCGCCAGAAGTGGCGCCCAGGATATTGGTCGTTTGACCAGTTTTGGCCAACAAATATTCAAACAGATTGCCCAGCAACTGCATGGCCATGTCTTTAAACGCCAATGTTGGACCGTTAGAAAGGCTTAGCAGGTAGAGGTTATCTTCAAGCTTGAGCGTAGGCGTAATGTCTTCTGCATTTTGGCCAGCACGCGCATAGCCATAGACTTCTGCCGTGTAGGTTTTGTCGATAATTGCTTTTAAGTCGGCGTGGGGAATATCACTGTTATCCACGAGGCGAGACAGAATGGCGAATGCCAGGTCGCGGTAATTCATGCCACGCATGGCGTTCAAATCGGCATCACTGAATTGCGGATATTGCTCAGGCAGGTATAAACCACCATCTGGCGCCAGTCCACCCAGCAAAATTTCACTAAATGTTAAAGCAGGCGATTGCCCACGGGTACTGATATATTTCATTGTGTTGAACCTAATTAGCGTGACAGCGCTTCCATGCGGATTTTGATAACGGTACCGGCAATCGCAGGCAGGGCCTCAATCTTGGCGATGGCTGCATCCATGGTTTTTTCCTGTGTTGTATGTGTCAGGATTACAATATCAGCCTCAACTTCGCCCTCTTGTGGCTCCTTCTGCAGCATGGCATCAATTGATATTTGCAAGTCAGCCAGAATCTTGGTCACATCCGCCATGACACCTGGTTTATCAGAAGCATGCATGCGCAAATAGTATGCAGACTGCACCTCGGCAATCGGCAGTACAGGAAGCGCTTGTTGCTGATCTAACTGGTAACCCAAAAAGGCCACACGCTGCTCTGCCGTTGTCCCTTGCAGGCGTGCAATATCCACTAAATCTGCCACTACCGCGCTGGCTGTGGGCTCAGCACCGGCACCGGCACCGTAATACAACGTTGGACCAACCGCATCGCCCTTAACAACTACCGCATTCATGGCACCATCGACATTGGCGATCAAGCGTTTTTCCGGAATCAAGGTCGGGTGAACCCGCAGCTCAACGCCTGTGGCTGTCTTCTTGCTGACACCTAACAACTTGATTCTGTAACCAAGCTCCTCAGCATACTGGATATCCTGAATCGTCAGTTTGGTAATGCCTTCGGTATAGGCTTGGTCAAATTGCACAGGCATCCCAAACGCAATGCTGGCCATGATGGTCAGTTTGTGTGCGGCATCAATGCCTTCCACATCAAAGGTCGGATCCGCTTCTGCATAGCCCAGGCGTTGGGCTTCTTTGAGAACATCAGCAAATGCCAGGCCCTTGTCACGCATTTCAGTCAGGATAAAATTGGTCGTGCCGTTGATAATGCCAGCCACCCATTCAATCCTATTCGCGCTCAAGCCCTCGCGTAATGCCTTGATAATTGGAATACCACCGGCAACTGCGGCCTCAAAGGCCAAGATCACGCCCTTCTCGGCTGCCGCCTTGAAAATTTCGTTACCGTGCACGGCCAGCAAAGCCTTATTGGCAGTCACCACATGTTTCCCATTGGCAATTGCTCTTAACACTAGCTCTTTGGCGACGGTGTAGCCGCCAATCAACTCTACGACAACATCAACCTCAGGATTGTTGACCACGGCAAACGCATCATCAGTCACGGCGACCTGTCCACCTGTGACCTGCTTAGCCAGTTCCAGGTTGCGGTCAGCGACTTGCACAATACGGATATTGCCGCCAATACGGCGCGAGATATCCGCCTGATTACGTGTGACGACCGTATAGGTACCGCCACCCACTGTGCCTATACCCAACAATCCTACTTTCAATTCTTTCATAGTTATACTCTACGTTGATGGCAGCCGATGGCTCACCTTAATTTGAATGTTGCTTATTTTGCATGCTTCTTGCGATAGCTATCCAGGTAACGGCCAATACGAGTCATGGCTTCTGTCAGGTCATCGATATTAGGCAGGAACACGACCCTGAAATGATCAGGTGCTTTCCAATTAAAGCCGGTCCCCTGCACAAGCAGCACTTTCTCTTCCAGCAACAAATCCAGGATAAACTGCTGATCATCCTCGATTGGATACATGACTGGATCCAGCTTGGGAAACAGATACATGGCCGCTGCTGGCTTAACACAGGTCACGCCCGGCATGGATGTGAGCATGTCGTAAGCCAGGTCACGCTGTTTGCATAAGCGGCCACTGGGTGCAACCAGGTCATTAATACTTTGGTAGCCACCAAGCGCTGTCTGTATCGCCAATTGACCGGGCACGTTGGCGCACAGGCGCATGGAAGCCAGCATATTCAGGCCTTCGATGTAATCTTTGGCATCTTTTTTATCACCGGAGATAATCATCCAGCCAGAGCGATAACCACAGGCGCGGTAATTCTTGGATAAACCGTTAAAGGTCACAAACAGCACATCATCCGCCAGCGAGGCAATCGACGTATGCGTGTTGCCGTCATACAGCACCTTGTCATAAATTTCGTCGGCAAAGATCACCAACCCATGATGACGTGCAATCTCGATGATCCCTTCCAACGTTTCTTTAGGGTATAAAGCACCGGTCGGGTTATTCGGATTAATAATCACGATGCCTTTGGTATTAGCCGTGATCTTGTTTTCAATGTCTTTCAGATCGGGCAACCAGCCTGACTGTTCGTCACACACATAATGGCGCGCCGTGCCACCTGCCAGGTTCACCGCGGCCGTCCACAAGGGATAATCTGGCATGGGCACCAGAATCTGGTCGCCATTATTGAGCAGGCCCTGCATGGCCATCACGATCAGCTCGGATACACCATTCCCGATGATGATGTCATCAATGGTGACACCGGCAATATTCTTTTGCTGCGTGTAGTGCATGACGGCTTTGCGCGCGGCAAACAAACCCTTGGAGTCGGTATAGCCAGAGGCCTGATCCATATTGTGGATCACGTCCTGAACGATTTCTTCTGGCGCATTAAAGCCGAATGGCATCGGGTTACCGATATTCAGCTTGATAATGCGCTGCCCGTCTTCCTCCATCTGGCGAGCACGCTGTAATACCGGGCCGCGGATGTCGTAACAGACATTACTGAGTTTGCTGGATTTATTGACTGGCTTCATCGCTGGTTAACAAACACATCTGGCGTGTGTTAAGCTCTTAAAGTAAAACTTTCATTCTACCTGCAAACCCTTGCTACATCAATGAACCTTCAGACTTAGCCAGGGTCTGCTTGGAAACATATCCTGAGCAATTTTGCACTGTGCGTCAGACCGCGAACTTATGAAACTACACCTGCATACCAGTGAACAGCAATACCAAATCAATGGCGTCGATAGCGATGCCGTCACTATCAATCGCCAACGCCATGAACAAGCGGTGATTGTCAGTGAACAGGCGTTAAGTACTGACTGGTTCCAGGGAGCGTGGGAAGCGCTAGATGCGCAAGCATTGTCAGCTATCTTGGATTTCGAACCAGAAGTCGTTTTATTGGGAACTGGGGATAAACAGCGCTTTATTCACCCCAAGCATACGCAATCGTTTTTGTCAGGGAATATCGCTGTCGAATGCATGACGACAGCTGCCGCTTGCCGTACATTCAATATATTATCAGCAGAAGGCCGCAAGGTTGTCGCAGCACTCTTGCTGGAAAAACACTTGAAATAATCACACTGGGAAAAGATTACTGCTGCGGTTTGAGAGTTACCTGCAAGCCATCCGCAGTCACTTTGAGGTCAGAAGGTTGGTAACGTTGCCCGCCATGACTTAACTCTTCAGGCTTGACTTCATAAAGCACCAGTTGATTAAGCCACTTGCCACCCATCTCTTTGGCCAATTGTTGCACCAAGCCACCCCACTCACTATTTGCATCATCCAGCTGAAAAGAATCTACGGCAGGTTGATCCAGCACAACTGCGTTGAGTGCCTGGTCAAATTTAATCAGCCCCGACACGCCCAGCTTGCCAGAGGCCGTATTTGCCAGTAAATCGCTCTGCACACTGGTATCCATTAAGGCGTGAATCCTGCCCGAAGCCGGATCCATGGACACCTGGGCATTTGATAATTGCACATGAAACACTTTCAATACTGTCAGCGGCTTAGCCAGTTTGCTATTGAGCTTTTGCTGCAGCTGCGCAGTGCTCATGCTCACCTTGCGCTCACCCATGCTGGCGCAGCCGGGCAGCAATAACGATACCAGCAGGATAAAAAAAGAAGTTT
>DATMSK010000246.1:0-3149 GCA_035565395.1 Methylophilus sp.
GCACTCTTCCTCCAGCAGGTAGTGCGTTTGTGGATGTTGGTTGGCCCACTGTGCTGACAGTGCCAGTACGAATTGTTGTTTATGGCGCGATAGTTGCAAGTGCTTCAAGGCAGGCATGCGACGCGAGTGGCAGAAAATCACGGCCAGGCGCAATGCCATCAACTGGCACACCAGGTCCTGGTTGTCAAAATCTGCAGGCAACTTGCGTAATTTGCCCTGATGGCCAAGCACTAACAGGCTGATGGTGTGTAGTTCGCTTTGGGCAAACCCCATCAGCTCCGTGTTATCCAGAATATAGGCGCCATGCTTGTTACAGTCGGTGTGCGAAATGGCCCAGCCGATTTCATGGCACAGCGCTGCCCAGTGCAACAACGGCTTGTGTGAGTCACTGGCCTGCATCGCATCGTAAAAATACAAAGCCGCCTTGCTCACATTGTTGGCATGATCCATTTCCACGCCAAACTGTTTGCACAGCCTGGTAATCGAGACCGTGCGGATATCTTCAGTGGCATGGTCACTACTGAGCATGTCATACAATACGCCGTGGCGCAGGGCGCCGTTGGCCACCATCAATGTCTCAATTTGCAGGGTGTCGAATACGGCCGTGAGGATGGCAAGGCCGCCACCAATCACCGCGCGCCTGTCGTCCTTCAGGCCTTCCATATTCAGGCGGTCAGGAGTTTTGGCTTTGATCAGGGTTTGTTTAAGCCATTCCAGTTGTGAGCGCTCAATGCGGTCTGCAGCAAAGCCTGCCCCAGCCAACACATCGGCAACTGCGCCCACCGTACCAGAGGCACCATAAGCGACTTCTGATTGACCAATGTAGCGGCTGGCAATCATGTCGATGATAGACTCGGCGGCGATTTCGGCACGCTCGAAATTGCGCTCGCTGAATTGGCCATCGGCAAAATATTTTTGTGACCAACCGACTGAGCCCAAGCGCAAGGATTCTGTCACATTGGCCTTGAAGTGCTGGCCCAGGATAAACTCGGTAGAGCGGCCACCAATATCAATCACCAACCGTTTTTCATCCGATTGTGGCAACATGCGGCTCACGCCCTGGTAAATCAGGCGTGCTTCTTCAACGCCAGAAATAATCTCAATCGGGTAGCCCAGGACTTTTTGCGCCTGTTTGATAAAGTCTTCGCTATTGGCTGCCTCACGCAAGGTTTGTGTCGCCACGGCACGCACGTGCTCTGCCGGAAACCCTTTCAGGCGCTCGCCAAAACGCGCCAGGCATTTCAGTCCACGTTCAAACGCCTGTGGTTTCAGGTTGCGGTCTTCGTCGAGGTCGCCGCCTTGGCGTACCGCCTCTTTCAGGTAGTCGACCCGTAAAATCTGGCCATCGACGACACGCCCGATTTCCAGGCGAAAACTGTTGGAACCCAAATCCACGGCGGCAAGTTGGGTGTCATGAGTAATATTTAGCATGCGATAATACGAGGTGGGTTACTTAAGGTAGCGGTTAATGGCCTTGGGGTATTCTGGAAAATAACGCTCAATCACGCTCAAATCAAAACTTCTCAAAATACTGGTGTTTGACTCGCGGTCGAGCAGAAACTTGAACGATGCGGTGACCAGCTCTGCAACATTGTGTGAGGTGCCCACTAACTCGCCGGCATAATCAGGTTTGACGCTGACCTGGTGTGTGGTGATGTGCGACCCATGCACGGTGACGGAAAACGAGTTTGGACTGGTCTCAGTCACCTCAATAGTTGCCATGATTGCCTCCCCAGACACATCGTGCAAACAGTATAAATTGTTATGTTGGCAGAGGCCAGTGAAACTAATATGAAAATGAATGCGTGAATGCCGGCGATTTCATCAAACCGTCATGTCCCCAAAATAAGATCAAGAAAAACCGAAATACCACAAGATGCGTCGCTTACTTTTTTTCATATTGATGCTCTGGATAGCCCAGGCTGCGCATGCTGCACGGCCACTCGTAACCGATGATGCCCGCCTGACCAATGCCCACAGTTGCCAGCTTGAAACCTGGATGCGCAGTTACCAGGGCGGGCAGGAGTTATGGGCCTTGCCGGCCTGTAACCTGGGTGAGAATTTTGAAATCACGCTCGGTGGCGGCAGTTACCGTAATACGGATGATCACTATCACACCGAAGACTGGGTAGGCCAATTCAAAACCCTGTTCAAGCCACTGGAAACCAATGGCTGGGGCATCGGATTTGCGGCCGGGCGCGTCATGCATCCGGATATTCAGCCTGGCCCCAACCAGCTGGGCAACACTTATTTTTATATCCCCGTATCATTCTCGCTGCGCGATGATGACATCATCGTACATGTGAATATGGGCATGCTGCGCGATAGGCAGGCCGACCGTAACAAAGTCAATATGGGGCTTGGGTCTGAGTTCAAACTGGCAGGACGATTCCGGGGCATTGCCGAAGTGTTTGGTGATCATACCCAAAATCCTTTTTATCAAGTGGGATTGCGTTATTCGCTGGTGCCGGAAGTGTTTCAGATTGATGGGACTTTGGGGCAGCAGGTGAATGGGAATAGCGGGACGGAGTGGTTGTCGATTGGGGTGAGGTGGACACCTTAGGTTTTTATTTTTCCAAAAGGATTTATTTCGCTTTTATAGTGGTAGGGTGGGCATGTATGCCCACGTGGATGATTGATTGCTGTTTGGGATATTTCTTTTCGCCTATAGGCGAGTTACTTTTCTTTGCTTGCCCAAAGAACAAGTAACCAAAAGAAAGTGCACCCCAGCTTCCGCTTTTATCCTGTGCTACTCGGCTTGCCGGGCGTCCATCGAAACTCGCCCTGACAAGCCACATACTTCGTGGCTTGTTGCGGAACTCAGACAGCCGATGGCCGAACACTCCCGCCAACCCTGCGTTGCTCGGCGCGGCAGATGGGGACCCCGAACACCAGGTGAATGCCACCATTGGTGCTCTTAACAAACCAATCTGTTTTTTGAACCATCCATACTTCTGCGATGTGAGTTTGGCGAGATAAATCCTATTCCATCACGCTGTGAGTAGCGGAGACAAAATAAGAGTAGAGGGAGCGACTGTTCGAATCCCGCAGCAGCTCACATTTTGTGTGAGCTGCCAGGTTGAGTTTCGTGACCGTCTTATTTTGTTGAGCAACGCAAGGTAGCCGCAGGCCGTGATGGCTGGGTGTCT
>DATMSK010000247.1:0-9683 GCA_035565395.1 Methylophilus sp.
TGGGCTTATGGCAAGAGACAAACGCCATGCCTCCATGGCAGTGGCGGAAGTTACACGGGCAACATTATCGCCACCAAGAATGACACCACATCTACAATATCCTTTAGAATATTGGTTTATTAAAGAACTTTAGGACCTTAATACATGCAAGTAGCGATGAATACCGTGGTCACCATGACCTATAAACTGCAAAATAGCGATGGCGACATCCTGGAAGAAAGCAAGGATCCGGTGGCTTATCTGCATGGCGGGTATGACAATATCTTCCCTAAAGTGGAAGAAGCCATGCACGGTAAAAATGTGGGTGATGTCGTCGAAGTCAGCCTGGACCCGGAAGATGCGTTTGGCGAATATGATGACGGCCTGGTACAAATCGAGCCGGCCAGCGCTTTCCCAACTCAAGACCTTAAAGTCGGCATGCAGTTTGAAGGTGAAGACGAAACGGGCGACGTGATTTTGTACACCATCACCGACATTGCAGATGGCAAAGTGGTCGTCGATGGTAACCATCCATGGGCTGGCCAACGCTTGCTGTTTACAGCGACGGTTTCCAGCGTACGCTCAGCGAATCAGGAAGAAATTGCGCACCAGCACGTGCATGGTGCAGGTGGCCATCACCACTAATCAGCCACAAGCTCTTTAAACGGGTTGGCGCAACACGCCTTGCGCCAACACCCACACCTCATTGGCGATTTCAGCCACTTCTTCTCGCACATGACTGACATATAACGTCGGCAACCCGAATGACGCAATCACCTGCTTGATATAAGGTAATACCTGCTGCTTGAGATGGTCATCCACTCCGCTCAGGGGCTCATCCATCATTAATACCACCGGCTGACGTAACAAAGCACGACCAATCGCTACCCGCTGCCGCTCACCTCCAGACAGCTGCCCTGGCTTACGCTGGAGCAAAGTACCAATTTCCAGCACGTTTACAACTTCCATCAGTGTGATCTGACCTTCAGCCTCCGGCATCCCATAGCGCAGATTCTGTTCTACTGTCATGTGTGGAAACAGGCGGCCATCCTGGAATACCAAACCAACGGACCGCTGCCAAGGTGGCAATTGAATGCCTTGTTTCGCATCAAACCATACCTGTTCCTCACTGCGTATCAAGCCGGCACTTGGGGACAATAAACCGGCGATCGCATGCACCAACGTGGTTTTGCCAGAACCGGAGGCGCCCATCACGCCCAGGCAATCGCCAGGACGCAAATCAAACCTGGCTTGCAGGTCTAAACGGCTATTTACGCCGTAGGGCTGATGCAGTTGAATATCTACCGTCAACATTAGCGCTGGCTCCTGAGCAGGCGACGCTCCAGCCATTGGCTGATGAGCAAGGCTGCTACTGACACTAGCACACTGAGTATGACTAGGCGTAAAGCTGCGGCATCGCCTTCTGGCGATTGCGTCAGGCTATAGATCGCTAACGGCAATGTACGGGTTTCCCCTTCAAGATTACCGGCAAAAGTAATAGTAGCGCCAAACTCGCCCAGGCTACGGCTAAACGCCAGAATTCCGCCAGTGAGCACGCCATGATAGGAGAGGGGCAAGGTAATGGTAAAAAATGTGCGGACTGGGGAAGCGCCCAAGGTCTGCGCAGCCTGCTCAAGTAAAGGATTGACCTGCAATAGCGCCTGACGGATGGCCCTCACCATAAGCGGAAATGCCATGACAGCAGAAGCAATCACCGCCCCCCACCAGTGAAAAGTGAGTTGCAGATGAAACTGCTCATAAAGCCAGCTACCCACCCAGCCACGCCGGCCCAGCATGATCAGCAACATATAACCCAACACTACGGGTGGGAGCACCATGGGCAAATGCACCAGCGCATCCAATACGGCATATCCCCAAAATTGCTTTCTAGCCAACAACCAGGCCATGGCAATGGCTGGCAACAACAATACCAGCACACAGCAGGCGGCCACCTTCAGTGATAACAATACAACTGCCAGCTCTGCCGGAGAAAGTGCCCACATAATCAAAACAAGTGCTCAGGGTTAATCGTTAAATAATGGTTTAAAACCGAAACTGATCAGCAACTTTCGCGTCTCGGCGGATTGCAGGTACCGGTAAAAGGCATTGGTTTCCGCCGTCGCCTGCGGCAACAATGCCATCGGGTAAACAATCGGCACATGGCTGCTTTCGGCAAACTCCCCGGCGACCTTTACCTTATGAGACGCTTGCGCATCACTGGCATAAACAATGCCTACGTCGCACTCATCGCGCTCAACCAGGCTTAAGGTTGCCCTGACATCTTGCGTACTCACCAGCCGTTTTTTGAGCTTTTCCCACCAGCCCAAACTAGTCAGGGATTGTTTGGCATAAATCCCTACTGGCACCGATAACGTATCCCCAGTGCACCAATAGCCCAGTGCCTGCTGGTCAATATCTGTGGCCCCTTCCGCCTTGATCGTAAGCGGTTTGTTCTGAGGTGTAATCATCACCAACCGGTTACCCAGCCATGGCTTGATAGTAGACACCTGCACCAGCTGCTTATCTTGTAGGTATTGCATCCACTTTTCATCTGCCGAAATAAACAGATCTCCTGGAGCCCCTTGTTCCAGCTGCTTAGCCAAGGTACCGGAACCCCCGTATACAGGCAGCACTTGCACACCAGCCTGCTGGCTATATTGTTTCACCAGCACATTCATGACATCGGTCAGGCTGGCCGCAGCAAATACCCTGATTTTTTTATCTTCGGCTTGCGCATAAACACTGAACAAGCACAAACCCAGCCATACCCATTTTTTCATTCGCTCCACCCTGCTCAATTAAAAGCCACCACTGCGAAAACCATTCGCAGTCACGATGCTACCATCGTTATACCCACATATACATTACGATGCCTAAAAAAATTAATCTTTTTTCAAATGCTGCGTGATTAAATGCAATTCATCAGCGGCAGCTTTTGCCGATTTCTGCAAAATTTGTTGATAGGCCAGCATCAAGGCCTGGCCAAATTCAGTCACCTGCGCACCACCTCCATGCGAGCCACCCGTGGTACTCACCACCACCGGCTGGTCAAAGCAACGGTTCATCATGTCTACCAGTTCCCAGGCGCGGCGATAAGACATGCGCATTTGCTTGGCAGCTGCTGAAATCGAGCCATGTTGCTCGATGTGCTGTAACAGCTCTATCTTGCCTGGACCGAGCGCGATATTGCCTTCGTGATTGATTCTGATTTTAAGTGGGGAGGCTTGCATGGTGTTTGTCAATCCAGCGGGATTTCTGTTTGCGCAAAGGCTTCAAAGGGCGGTAACTCTGCCAACGAACGCAAATTCAGGTCATCCAGAAAATGCTTGGTCGTCGCATACAGTGACGGCCGGCCTGGTACTTCACGTTGGCCGACCACATCAATCCAGTCGCGCTCCTGCAATTGGCGGATCACATTAGGATTCACTGCGACGCCACGGATTTGCTCAATATCTCCTCGCGTGACTGGTTGGCGGTACGCAATAATCGCCAGCGTCTCCATCACTGCCCGTGAATATTTTGGTTGGCGCTCAGGATTCAAACGTGAGAGGTACTCGCTATACTCAGCCTTGGCCTGGAAGCGATATCCGCTGGCGACTTGCACCAACTCCAGCGTTCTCTCTGTCCAGTCGGTTTTCAATTCATCCAGTAGCATGCGCAATGTGGCTCGCTCCATACGCCCGGCAAATAACTTGAGCAAATCATCCAGCGCCAAAGGCTGAGGCGAGGTCAGCAAGGCCGCCTCCAGGATACGCTTCATTTCCTCAATATTGTCTGGTTCACGCATGGCGCTACTTTCTAAGTTGAGCTATTCGCCTGCACATAAATCGTTCCAAACGCTTCCTGCTGGGTGATGCGTACCAAGCCTTCTTTCGCAAGCTCAAGCATGGCAAGAAAATTCACCACCAGCTTGGGGATACCTTCCGTTTCCAGGTCAAACAGTTCATCAAAACGAAGTACCTGTACTGCACTTAACCTGCGCAGCAGCAAACTCATGTGCTCCCGCACCGAGAGTTCGGCACGGCCTAATTTATGGTGTTGATTCAGCTTGGCGCGCTTGAGCACATTCCGCCACGCCTCAACCAAGTCATCCAGCCCCACCTCGGGCGGTTTGACCTGGGTAATATGCTGGTAATATGCCGCCGCGACATCAATCTCTTCGCCCACTTTGGGCATGGCATCCAGCCGTTGTGCCGCCAGCTTGATCGCTTCATATTCCATCAACCGCCTCACTAATTCGGCACGCGGATCGTCCTCTTCAGCGATCTCTTCAGGCTTGGGTAACAACATGCGCGACTTGATCTCAATCAACATGGCGGACATTAGCAAATACTCCGCAGCCAATTCAAGTTTCACCGCGGTCATCTTGTCCACATAAGCCATATACTGCACCGTGAGATTGGCCATGGGAATATCCAGGATATCGAGATTGTGCTTGCGGATCAGGTAAAGCAACAAATCCAGCGGACCTTCAAAGGTTTCCAGATAAACTTCCAGTGCATCCGGCGGAATATACAAGTCTTGTGGCAGCTCGGTGAGCGTTTCACCCTTGATTTTGACTTGTAGATTTACGGCGTTATCCATACACGGATTGTAACGATTTGCCGCAGAGGATCAAAGGTTATTCTGCATAAGGATTGCTAAAGCCCAACTTGTGCATGATGGCAATTTCCATGGCTTCCATCAAATCGGCTTGCGCATCCACCTCATGATCATAACCATGCAAATGAAGTACGCCATGTACCGTCATATGGGCATAATGCGCCAGCAAAGATTTACCTTGCTCAATAGCCTCCCTGGCAACTACTGGCGCACAAATGATAATATCCCCCATGAGGAGCGGCTCCTCCGTCAACGGAAAGGTCAACACATTAGTCGCGTAATCCTTACCGCGATAGCTCGCATTCAGCTGCCTTCCCTCATCTTCATCGACAACACGGATTGTCAGGCTGGTTTCTACACGCAAGGCGGCATGCACCCAACGTTTAAATTGCGCTATAGAAGGAATATCGGCCGCTTGCGAGGCCAATTGCAGGGAAAAATCAAGTTGAGGCATACCGTCAAGTTTTCTGTAAAATATTCGTTATTATAGAAAGAAAACCCACAAAGGAAACGGCGTGATGACAAATCGCTCCAAGCTGGTGGTTGCCAACCGCAAAATGCACGGCAACTTGCCAGACAATCAGCAGTTCATGCAAACGTTATTGCAACAAACCCACCATCATAAGGCACGTTATGCGGTGTGCCCGCCACATCCTTATCTGTTCCAGGCGCAACAAGTGCTCCAAAATAGCCATATTACCTGGGGTGGTCAGAACATGAGCCGTTATGAACGAGGCGCTTATACTGGCTCGGTGTCACCACTGATGCTCAAAGAGTTTGGCTGCACATACGCGATTATCGGTCACTCTGAGCGTAGGCAACGTGGCCACGACAGCGATGAAACGTGTGGTGAACGTTTTGAAGCAGCCTTGAAAGCTGGGCTAACCCCCATCTTGTGTATTGGTGAAACGCTGGAAGAATATGAACAGGGTGAAACCGATTTGGTTGTCGTGCGGCAATTGAATCCCGTTATTGCGCATGTCGGCATCCAGGCATTGTCAAAAGGCGTGATTGCTTATGAACCCGTCTGGGCCATAGGCACGGGCAAGGCCGCAACGCCTCAACACGCGCAGGCCATTTTATCGTTTATCCGCGGCCATATTGAATTGCTGGACACGCAAGCCGCGCAGGACATTACCTTATTATATGGCGGTAGCATGAATCCAAGTAACGCGGCTCAATTACTAAGCATGCCTGATATTGATGGTGGCTTGATCGGCGGCGCCTCGCTCATTGCAGAGGATTTTATCCGCATTTGCCAGATTGCCAACGAGTTAACCCCCCTTAAAACTGCAGCCTAACCTTAACAACCGAACAACCTTGCATGAGGTTAGCCAATAAAAAAGCCGACTTTCGTCGGCTTTTCTACATCTAAGTAAACTAGATTTTTACTAACAACAGTAAAACCAGATTACTGTAGTCTGGATTACTTAGCTTCTTCAGCAGGAGCAGCTTCAGCAGCAGGTGCTTCTTCAGCAGGAGCAGCTTCAGCAGCAGGAGCCTCTTCAGCAGGAGCAGCTTCAGCAGCAGGCGCTTCAGCAGCAGGAGCCTCAGCAGCAGGCGCTTCTTCAGCTGGTTTTTCACCACAAGCAGTCAAAGCCAAAGCCAACAATGCAGCCAACAATGCAGAACGTGTCATCTTTATTTCCTTAGTATGTATGAGCAAAAAATTATGTACGGACAATCCTCTAGATCAAGAACCAGCCGAGTGAAAAAATTGTATCAGTAATTTATTAAAAAAAGAACGCAAAACCAACGAAAAACAAAGGATTTTTTTATCTATGCACCGCTGGCCTGTGTTTTTTTCATCAAAAACCACCGAAATCGTTTGCAACCAATACAATTAAGCTGTTTTTTCAGGAAAATGTATATAGCCTGACAGATACACATCATGCAACCACGGCATTAAATTACGCATGGCTTCACCCTGGCAATCAGAGACGGTCAATTGACGTTGATTGGCCAGCAAATTCAGCAATGGTGCGGCCTCATCAGGCGCCGTCACCATATCACCATTGATAAAATACTGCCCTTGCCAATGCAACATCTGAGTCTGCAAATCCATGACCACTCCGCTTTGTGTCACTCGTAGGCTAAACTTTTCCATGCTGAGTTTACGATTGGGCGAAAAAACCACATATGCCTTGGGCTCAGAAAAATATTTTGCCAAAAAAGGACCTAACTGCGCAGGCGACCATGGCAAACGGCGCATCATCTCGGCTACATTGACGACCATTACTGCATCGATCTCAGCACTATCTGCAACCGGTTGCAAATCAGGATCGCGATACAACTCGTCAGGAACACCTTCTTGCCGGCAGGCATCTAAAAACTCAATCGCCAGTTCACGTGCGGCTGGAGCACGGAAACCAATAGAATAGGTCATGCAGTCGTCATCTTCGGAGATACCCCAATGAGCGACATTCGGCGGCAAATAAAGCATGTCTCCCGGTTCCAGCACCCACTCCTGCTCACACTCGAAATGCGACAGAATGCGCAGTGGCGCGCCTGGAATCAGCCTTAAATCAGTTTGCTGACTGATGCGCCAACGGCGCTTGCCAGCACCTTGCAGTAAAAAAACATCGTAACTATCAATATGGGCGCCAACACCACCACCGGTAGGCGCATAACTGACCATCACATCATCCAGCCTGGCATTTGGAATAAAATTAAATTGTGCCAACAGGGCCTGTGCTTCCGGCAACACATGATTGACCCCCTGCACCAGCAAGGTCCAATGCTGCGCGGGGAGTGCCGCAAAGTCTTCGTCATCAAAGGGCCCTTGCATCACTTGCCAGCCATCTCCTTCCTGCTGGCGTGCAGGATCAAACTGTATCAACCTGGAAGGGACCTCCGCGTCACATGCCAATCCAGCCAATTCACTAGGGTCAAGTAAGCCATTGAAGTCCGGCATGGCGCCGCGGATCAGCAGAGGTTTCTTTTGCCAGTATTCGGCCATAAATTGTGCCGGGGTCAAACCATTAAGTAAGGTCAGTGTTTGTTGCATGCTTAAATTATCTGAAAGGGAGAAAAGGTGCGGTACTGATACTTTGGGTCAGGCGGGAAATAAAACGTTGCGACTTTTCTGCCAGCGTTAACGCCAGTAAATCGGTACGTGCAATCAGCTTGCTAAACTCGCGTTCAAAGCTGAGATTTTGCACCTCACCTGGCTGGCTATTGGTCAGGAGTAATAACTCACCCTTGGCATTTCTGGCATTAGCCAACTTCCAGACCGCAATTTCAATATTCCTGGCCGCATTATACAAATTTTGCGGCTCTATACTATCCGTCAGAAAAAAAGCTGACTTATTCCCGTGTGCCCGGAACAGCATGGACTGCATCCCCACAACCAATGCAAGCACACGATCCCCACTGTATTGCGGGTTTAACGCCAGTTTAATGGCAGCTGTATCCTGGGCGCCACCCAACGCATCAAACTGCCAGTGATGGACAGCTACCTGTTCAAACACGTAAGCCAAAATTTGCTCTGGCGAGCCCAAGCCAGACTTTTGTGCCTCGGCCGGATTACGTTTGTACATTTTGAGCATGAGCAGCCGCAGTGTACTGACATTCTCGGCATATTCGATATCCGCCAAACGATCAAGGTCAGTTTTGACCAACTGGTGGAAGGTGTTGCGGTCCTGCCGCACTGGAACCGGATGGCCATTCGGCGAATCGACATAACCACCACTAGGCGCTGTACTGCAACCGGCCAGCAGTAACATCACGACACTGCAGCCGGACAACCTCATACAGGCAATACCCGCTGGGCAGGAAAGATAATCTGAAAGCGGCTGCCCTCTCCTGGCTCGCTCTCAACCTGCAAACTCGCCTGATGATGATGCAAAATGTGCTTCACGATGGAAAGGCCGAGCCCTGTGCCGCCTGTATCCCGGCTACGTCCGCTATCTACACGATAAAAGCGCTCAGTCAGACGAGGTAAATGCTGCGACTCTATACCGATGCCGGTATCCTGCACAGTAAACACTGCATCTTCCCCGCGCATCTGCCAATAGATATCAATCTTGCCTTGCTCAGGCGTGTAACGCACAGCATTGCTGGTCAGGTTGCTCATGGCGCTCAATAACTCATTGTAGCTGCCGCGGATATTCACTTCGGTTTCCATGTGCAAGGTCACGGTATGCTGCCCCTGGCTCAAGGCTTGCGCATCTTTTTTTAACTGATTCAGTAGTGCAGGCATGTCAATATCCGCCTCATCTTTGAGCGTGACATTATTTTCCAGGCGCGATAACGTGAGCAAGTCTTCGATGATACGGCGCATGCGTGTGGTCTGTGACTGCATCATGTCAAAATAAGGCTGGATATCCGGCGAAATTTCGCCTTGCATATCGCCTATGGTTTCGAGGAAGCCACCAATGACGGTGAGTGGCGTACGCAGCTCATGTGACACATTCGCAATAAAGTCGCGGCGCATGACTTCGGTCTTTTCAATTGCGGACACATCACGACAAATCAGTAAACGCTGCTTGCTCGCAAACGGGATGATCTGCAGCTCTAGTGTCACATCCGGGCTGCGCCAGGACTTAAGCTTGAGCGGCTCGCTATAATCCTCGGCCTGCAAATACTCCACAAATTCAGCCTGCCGCAGCAAATAGTAGATCGGCTGATTTTCATCATGCTGCCGCTTCAAGCCCAGCCGCTGGATAGCAGGCTCATTAAACCATTCAATCTCATTGCGGTTATTCAGTACCACAACCCCGTCAGGCAAGGCACTGGTCGCATGGCGTAGACGCTCCAATGTGCTGCTAAGCTGGCTTTGGCTGCGGGAGTGGCGACGCATTTCATGATAGAGGTTAGCAAAAATATCTTCCCAGACGCCTTTACCGTTGGGAATAAAATTGAGGCTGGGTTTGAGTGCCCATTGGTACAAGCGATGAATCCAGTAGATGTGTGCTGCAAAATAAACCAGCGCACCAACCGTAAACAACAACCAGGCGGTTTCTGCACGGGTAAACCAGCCAACCATCAGGCAGCAAAACGCCCAAAACAGCAGACTCCAGAATGCTTTCCAACGAATATCTTGCACGAGTCATTCTCAACACATCGATGGCAGCGATTATACGACAATCCGGTTTGCCCGC
>DATMSK010000248.1:0-3507 GCA_035565395.1 Methylophilus sp.
CAAGGCATCACTATACGATGATAGAGATGCCTTGTAGCTTAGCCGACTTTGGCAGATGGCGTCTGTGACTGAAGTTACTTAAGCCAGCCCAGTCGTTTTACCGTCTATTAAAAACGATAATTGGCGTTCAGACCCAACAGCCAGTTACGGCCAGCTGCCGGTTCAAAGAAGCGGCTGTTGCCATCATTTACCCGTACAGAACCAATGTAATCCTTGTCGAAAATGTTTTCAACACGGACAAACTCGCTGAAGCGCCAGCTCTTGAGCTGTTGCTCAAAACCTGCGCGTACATTGAAGATGGTATACGACGGTGCGCTATCGGTATTGGTATCGTTGACGTACGCCTTGCTGTTGTGACGAGCTTCGAATGCGGTGCGGAAACCGGACTCGATATGCTTCCAGGCGGCTTCGGCGTATATCTGCGTGTGGTAAGTGCCAGGAATGGTATTGCCTGAATTGACCAGTCCGAGATTGCCGACATAATCCGAATCAAATTTCGCATTCAACAGCGTATAGGCGCCATACAGCGAAATGTTGTGTGCGAGCTTGGACTCAATGGAAACTTCCGCACCATTGCGTTTTGTTTTTGCCGCATTGGTGTAAGTTGCAAATGTGCCGGTGGTCAGCGCAATGATTTCGTCGTCGGTCAATGTCTTGAAGATAGTGGCATTCAGCAGTGTATTGTCTGACAGGAAGGCCTTGGTCCCGATTTCGAAGTTCTTGCTGGTACTGGGCTTGAGGCCGAAGTTGGGGGTGCTGTTAATGTTGCTGTTCAGGTAGGCCACTTCGATAAAGGTAGGTGTTTCAAAACCTTTGCCATAATTGGCGTAGAAATTGAGCAGTGGGTTTACTTTCCAGACAGCGCCAATCACTGGGGTGGTTTTTTCGTAGGTCAGGCTACCGCTATTGTCTGGATTGGTATTGGTGATGAATTTGTCATCAATCTCCAGGGATACTTTGGTTCTGCGCAGACCAGCATGCAGGTCAAGGTTATCGAGCACAGACCATTTGCCTTGCAGATATTGGTCGGAGTTGGACGCGATGTTTTTTTCATTACGCGTGGCCGCTGCACTTTTCTCGCCATTGGTCGTCGGCGTGTCCAGACGGTCATCATTCATTTTTCCGTATACCAGGCCTGCGCTCAATGTGTACGGCTTGCTAAGCAAGAAGCCCTGATTGTTCCAGCGCAATTCGCTGCCCCAGAACTCTCTGGAGATGGCACTGGCTCGACCGCCTCCGGTACTGTTCAGCGAAAGGTACTGCAGGTTTTCCCGTGTACCGACATAGTTGATGAAGTTAATGGAGTTATTGTCATTGATCGTATGCTCAAGGTTAAAGCCGACCTGAGTGTTACTGCGAGAGACGCGTGTGTTAGAGCGCAGCGTTGCTCTGCTTACACTCTTGGGGTCGTTAAATGCTGAAGGCTCGGTGGCCGAGGCATTGCGCGTTAAGCCACCTGGATCCTGTGCATCCTGATCAAACCAGTTAACCAGTGTAGTGAGCTTGGTGTCTTCATTGAGGTTGATCTTGAATTTGGCGGTGCCTTGTTTTTTGCTGCTGGCGCTATGGTCGCGATAGCCATCAGATTCGTAATTGGAATAGTTCACCAGATACTCAATGCCTTCCGAAGTACCAGATGCCCGCACGCTTTCCTTGCTGGTGCCATAACTGCCAAACACCACGCCTGCAGAAACTTCAGGTGTTTTGGCCGCGTCTTCTGTCAGCATCTGGATCACGCCACCGGAGGAGTTGCCATACAGGGCGGAGAATGGGCCGCGTAACACTTCTACGCCCTGGACAATATCAAGATCAACATTGCCTGGCTGACCCTGTCCATCGGGCATGGTCAGCGGAATGCCATCAACGTACACACGCACGCCACGCACACCAAACGATGAGCGGGCGCCAAAGCCACGAGTGGAGATTTGCGGGTCTTGCGCCATCTGCGTGCGGTTTTGCGCGGTGATGCCGGGGACGCGGATCAGGCTTTCTGACAGGGTCATGCGGGCCTGACCGTCCTGTATGTTTTCTTTTTCAACGACATCAATCGCCACCGGCAGGTCAAAACTATCCTGCGCTTGACGGGTGGCGGTGACCACGATGGGGGCTAGGATGGAAATGCGTTCTTCGTGACCGGTATCGGTGGTTTCAGCGGCCATGCCGGGTTGGGCAAAGGCGCATGCGCTCAAAACGGCGTATGGCAGTGTTTTTCGGATGAACATGATGCTCCCTTGAGAAGTTAATTTTTGTAATGGGCGGAGCATAGTACATTCGGGGGTTTGAGCGCATCAGGATAATCATGAATCTTCATTATGATTCGAGGCAATAGTGCATACTTTATGGGTAAAGCAGGCGGTGCCCCTGGAGGTGTAGAATATTCAGCCTGACCTACCAAAAAGGACATCTTGTGGCCGTTACCGGATTTAATCATTACAACTTGCGGGCGACGCGCGAGCAGATGGCAGTGTTGCTCGACTTTTACACCAGGGTGGTGGGCTTGACCCTGGGCGAGCGTCCTGGGCTCAGCAGCTTTGGCTACTGGTTATATGCCGGTGCCAAAGACGTGCTGCATTTGTCGGAAGTGAAAGAGGGTGTGGAACCCGCGCTGAATGTGCAAACCACGTTTGATCATGTGGCTTTTACCTGCACGGATTATGCCGCCATGGAGCAACATCTTCAGGCCCATGGCGTTCAGTTTGGCAGCCGCGTCGTCAAGGCGACCAATGTCAGGCAGATTTTTTTCAAGGATCCGTTTGGTAACGGCGTTGAGTTTAATTTCGACGAGAGTTAAGGCCGGGCTGGCCCTTGGATAGGCCAGCCTGGTAGTGAATATTAAATAATGCCTTCCAGCAACTGCACTCTGACCAGTTGATTCGCGGGCAGGCTGCCCGTGTCTTCATCCAGCACAATAAAGCAATTGGCGCGCGACATGGAGCTCAGCATGCCTGAGCCTTGCGCGCCTGTGGTTTTGACTTTCCAGGTACCATCTGCATCGGCAAATAAAATACCGCGCTGAAACTCGGTGCGGCCTTTGGCTTTGCGTATCTCTTCCACACAAATGGCCTGCAGCATGGGCAATGGCGGCGGCGCTGCTTGCCCCATCAGCACCAGCATGGCTTCGCGCACAAACTGGTAAAAGGTCACCATGACAGCGACCGGATTGCCAGGCAAGCCGAAATAATGCGCGCTACCAATTTTGCCGTACGCCAGCGGGCGGCCGGGTTTCATGGCGATTTTCCAGAACAGCACGGAGCCCAGCTTTTGCAGCAATTGTTTCATGTAATCGGCTTCCCCCACGGAGACGCCGCCGCTGGTAATGACTACATCTGCCTCAGCCGCGGCTTTGGTCAGCACCTGCTCCAGTACCTGCGGGTCATCCTTGATTGCGCCCAAGTCCATGATCTCGACCCCCATGCGGGTTAACATGCCGTGCAGGGTGTAGCGATTGCTGTCGTATATTTGTCCTGCCTGCAAGGCTTGGCCGACACTGACCAGCTCATCGCCGGT
>DATMSK010000249.1:0-5245 GCA_035565395.1 Methylophilus sp.
GCCCATGGAGAAATCGCCCCAGGCGGTGATCATGATTTCATGCGGTAAAAACTGCTGAAGTTTGCCTTGCATCCAAAGGAAGAACTCGAAGTGCGAGCGGATTCGCAAAGACTCGTGCATCAAGTCAATAAGCTGTGCCTTCTCAATATCGGTTAGTTCTTTGGTAATAAACATAGCCGTTCAAATATAAAAATTCATTTACGTTGCAAACACTTGTCTTTGCGAGCAATTATTGGGCCAGCTGCAAAGGCGCCAGTACTGTCCAGCAGTAAATCCTCCACTCAAATTGTGGGACATGCTGAAAAGGATATTTGCTCATGTGTTTGTAGGTGGCCATTTTATATTTGGATCAAGCGTGGAATCCTAGCGTATTCTTGTATGTGACGGCTGTCACTATGATAAAACTTTTGCCTACATCAGTGGTAGTTCTTTTGGACTATTGTTGTCACCCTCTACAGTCCATACACTGCGGTACATAATGGCGCTGGATCGTAGTTCTGCCGGCTGGAAGGCATTCATGTCTGGTCGTGATCACACTTTCCATGGTGACTATGGACTGTCATGCGCTGATACCTCAGCGAATCCTTTGGTGGCTATGCCGATGGGCAACCATAACAACAGGCTGTCTACGTTCATAACTTGCTTAACGTTAGCGTCACAAATCATTGAAAGTTTTTGTTTATCCATGTACTCTGATTTAATACATTTAGGCGGGGCAGATAAGTACGTAGATGAAGTGCTGGAAATAATCAACAGCATCAAGCTGCTTGATGACTTCAGCGCAGATGAAGTTCGCTATCTATGTGCTTATATGCAGTGCTATGCAGCGCCAAGAGACTATTCGTTATTAGTCGAGGGTACTGGTGGCGACTACCTGCTATTAATATTAAGTGGGGGGGTAGACGTGTATAAAAATGATGCATCCGCAGAGGGTCGCCATATGGTGGCTCGACTTGGCATTGGCGATACCATCGGGGAAATGTCCCTGATAGACGGCTATCCCAGATCTGCCTCCTGTATTACCACACATCCCACCGATTTCGCGGTATTTTCACGCAGTAGCATTCAAGAGCTGCTGGTGAATATGCCCAAGCTGGGCAACAAAATACTGATAAAACTATTGCAGCTTATGACGGAGAGGTTGCGCGACACCTCTAACCGGTACCCTGACGGTGCTTTTTTTAGTCTGGTCTAAACACGCTGCGAGAGTTAATTTTGTACGCATCCAAAAAGTTAATGCCGTTTAATCGGTGTTTGATGTTGGTGAATTTTGCCGTTTTTATGTCGATTGCGGGAACCGCGTCGGCGGATGATAAAGATGTCGTCAATTTCACGTTAAGTCATGCGGTAACGTATGACGACAACTTATTCAAACTGGACCGAAGTGAGAGTCCTACCGCAACGTTTGGCAAAAGCCAGCGCTGGGAAATGATCAATGCAACTACCTATGGTATGAGCATCAACAAGCCATATAGCCTTCAGCGATTTAAGTTTGATGTCAATCAGACGTCATATCGCTATCAGAACTATAATTTCTTGAATTTCGATGGCACAAATTACGATATCCAGTGGAACTGGTCTTTGACCCCTTACCTGAAAGGTAACCTCGTATTTGACCGCCAACAATTGCCAAATACGTTTGCCAATATAACAAGTATTAACCCTCTCACAACCAATACGCGGACAGTGAAAAGCAATCGCTTTGATTTTGATTGGAGCCCACAGGGCAACTGGCATTTATTGGGTGGTGTAACCGATTTGACGGTCACAACGGATAACTCTTCGCCAACACAAAACAATATCGATTTCAGTTTTGAGCAAACCTCGGCGCGCGCTGGCATTCGTTACGATCTGCCCTCAGGTTCAAATCTGGAATACGCATCCAGTACTGCCAATGGTAAATATGGTCAATCCACCCTGAATGAGGTCCTTTTTACAGATCAGGGGTACGAGGAAAAGCGGCAGGAGTTCAAATTCAATTGGGTGCTTTCGGGCAAGTCGAAGCTGAATATGAGCGCTACTTATCTTGATCGCAAGAATGACAATTTTAGTCAGCGTGACGTGAGTGGCTGGATCGGGGCGGTAAACTATAGCTGGGATGTGACTGGCAAGACCCGCATCAATTTCATTGCGAGTACCGATTTATTCCCAACGCAAGCCATCTCGTATACCTATGTGCGTCAGAATTTGATCGCTATCCGGCCGACATGGTCTGTCACCTCGAAAGTGTTGGTCAGAGGAGACTTGACGTTGCGTGAACGTGCATTCGAAGGTTTTGCCCCTGCACCTCCTGCCGAGGATCGACATGACCGCACAAGAATTGCCAGTATCAGTGCAACCTGGGAACCGCGGCGTTTCGTGAGTCTGGGAGTAATGTTGAAGCGCGAAGTGAGAGATTCAAACCTTATCAACGATGACTATGTCTCAAATAGCGCGATGATAAATGCGGGCTTGACCTTCTAAAAAATAAGCCGACCAATGTATGGCCGCGCATATCGTGAATATGGAGCAATAATGACTTTTATGAAAAAAGCGGTATTGGCCGCCATGGTGGTCGCTTTAGCCGCCTGTGGCAAATCGGAAGAAAAATCTTCATCTGGACAAGTTGCTGCCATTGTAGATGGCAAGGAAATATCGGTCTTGCAACTTAACCAAGCCATGAAAAACATGCCTAACGTGACAGCTGACAATGCCGACGCGGTACGCAAACAGTTGCTTGATCGTCTGGTCGATCAGCAGGTGGTTTTAAATAAAGCGCTGGAAGAAAAGGTTGAGCGCAGTGCTGAGGTCATTTCGTCAATAGAAGCGGCCAAGCGCGAAATTATCACCAGAGCCTATTTGACTAACATGGTCAGTTCGCGCATCAAACCAAGTCCGCAACAGGTGAAGGCCTATTTTGATGGGCATCCTGAGCTTTTTTCCGCCCGTAAGGTTTATAACCTGCAAGATATTGCCCTCCCGCCAGGCACTGCAATTCCTGACGAGTTGAAGGCCTTGGTTGAACGCAGCAAGGGCTTGCAAGAGGTGGCTGAGTGGCTCAAAAGTCAGAATGTCAAGTTTGGTGCTTCCAGCTACAGCAGGCCAGCCGAGCAAGTGCCGACCGATGCCCTTGCGGTGCTTAAGGATCAAAAAGATGGCGCTGTCCTGATCGTGCCCATGGATGGCAATCCGCACATTGTGAAACTGATTGGTGCGATTGTCTCCCCTATGCCTTATGACCAGGCAAAGCCTTTGATCCAAACCTTCCTTGTGAACTCGGAAGGCCAAAAATTGATCAAGTCTGAGTTGGCTAAACTCAAGGAAAAATCCAAGATCGAATATGTTGGTGCTTTTGCCAAGAGTGCCGATACCGCGGTAGCAAAGCCTGAAGCGAAGCCTGCAGAGAAAAACAACAGCCATATCGAAAAAGGGGTAGTGGGCCTGGACTAAGCAGCGCTCATCATCACTTAACTAAACCATAATCAAACAGGGAAATATCATGATGAAATGGTGCATGAATATCATAGGGACGCTTCTTTTAGTCACGGCATTTAATGCAGTGGCAGCAGAAGAGTATGCACTTGGTGCAGGTGACGTGGTACGTATCCAGGTTTTCCAGAACCCTGATCTGACGACAGAAGCGCGGGTTTCCGAGTCAGGCGAAATCACATTTCCTCTGCTGGGAACCGTGAATGTTGGCGGTGCAGGGATTGGTCAAGCGGAGCGCAAGATTGCCCAAGGTCTGGTACAAGGTGGTTTTGTGCAAAAGCCGCAAGTCAATATCGTTCTGGTTCAGGTGCGTGGCAATCAGGTAGCCGTGTTAGGCCTGGTAAATCGTCCTGGTCGTTTTGTCATTGAAACCTTCGATACCCATTTGAGTGAAATGCTGGCGACCGCAGGTGGCGTGCTCTCAGCTGCAGGTAGTGGCAAGGCCATCATTACTGGCCAGCGCGATGGGCAGTCTTTCCGTCGTGAGGTTGATCTGGCCGAACTTTTCTTGCTGGACAAAAAAGAGGCAGACTTGCTCGTGGCCAAAGGCGATGTCATCTACATCGTACCTGGCAATCAGGTGTCTATCCTTGGACAAGTGAATCGTCCTGGTCGCTATGCTCTTGAAGAGGCCAAGATGAAGTTGTCAGATGCCCTCGCCATGGCCGGCGGTGTGAGTGTAAGCGGATCGGATTCCGCCATTCTGGAAGGTGTTCGCGACGGTCAGAAGTTCCACAAGGTGGTTGATATTGCCGCGATATATATGGATGAAAACTCTGACATGAATCCTGATGTACTGGCCGGTGATTCCATCTATGTGCACCGTGCGCCCGTGTTCTACATTTATGGCGAAGTACAGCGTCCAGGCTCTTATCGTGTTGAGCGCAATATGACCATCATGCAAGCGCTGGCAGAGGGCGGTGGTCCAACACCTCGTGGTACGCAGCGTGGTTTGAAATTACATCGCAAAAATGCATCTGGCGTCGTCGAAAAGACAGCACCGGCGTTAGATGAATTAGTGCAGTCTGGCGACGTACTTTACGTTAAAGAAAGCCTGTTTTAGGAAGCTCGGATGAATCTGAATCAAATCGTACTCATATTACTGGCACGTTACCGTATTGTATTGATTACATTTGCCCTTACGGTATTTACAGTCCTGGTGATCAGCTTGCTGCAAAGCAAGGTTTATCAGGCAACAGCATCCGTTGTGCTGAATTACAAAGGCACAGATCCGGTGACCGGCGCGGTGGTGCCAGGCAATATGGCGCTGGGTTATGTACCCACCCAGATTGACATCATCAATAGCCAACACGTTGCTCTCAAGGTAGTCGACGAATTGCGCATGGCCGAAAACGAAAACGTCAAAGCCAAATTTGAAGAGGATACCGGAGGGCGTGGTGATCTGCGTTTCTGGTTGGCAGACTTGCTCCTGAAGAAGCTCACTGTAACGCCAGGCCGGGACAGCAGTGTGATTGAAATCATGTTTGAAGGCTCCGACCCGGACTTTGTGGCCTTGGTCGCCAATGCCTTTGCCAACGCTTATCAGGAAACCAATGTCGAGATGAAAGTTGAGCCTGCACAAAAGGCGGCTGAGTATTTTGGTACACAGATTCAAGCGCTGCGGGACAACCTTTCCAAGGCACAATCCAGACTTTCCAAATATCAGCGTGAAAATGGTTACACCAGCTCGGATGAAAGAATGGATGTGGAAGCATCACGCCTCAATTGGCTTTCTGAGCAGTTGGTATCTGCACAAGGACAGTCTATTGAAGCAGAT
>DATMSK010000250.1:0-5002 GCA_035565395.1 Methylophilus sp.
ATGATTCACCATGTGCGTATGCCAGGCATCGACAGCACTCTCATCCGTGAGAACAAAACCGATATGATCCAGGCGCTGCAGCGGATCAGCCTTATAATCTACCCGGTGCAAGGCAAACACATCCCCATGATTGGTTAAATAGACATTATCAGGATCAGGTTGCCACTCGATATGCATACCAACAATGCGCGTATAAAAATCGATCGCCGACTCGAGGTCTTTGATAAATAACGCCACGTGGCGTATGCCCAACATCCCGGCAGGAATCGTCATCACTTACTCTACGCTGTGCGGTTTGATTTCAAAGTCGTGCGTAATCTCGCATGCTTTTTGCAGCATGATACTGGCCGAGCAATATTTTTCTGCCGACAGGCTCACGGCACGTGCCACTTGCGACTCATTAAGGTTATTGCCTGTCACCACAAAATGCACATGGATCTTGGTGAACACTTTTGGGATGGCATCTGCGCGCTCGGCACTGATTTCAGCCACACAATCCACAATCGGCTGACGCGACTTTTTCAAAATGGTCACCACGTCAAACGAAGTACAGGCACCCATCCCTATTAGCAGCATTTCCATGGGGCGCATCCCAATATTGCGGCCACCATTTTCAGGGGCGCCATCGAGTACCACGGCATGGCCGGTCTCGGACTCGCCAACAAAGCTGACGCCATCTATCCATTTCACTTGGACTTGCATTTTGACTTTCCAATCATTGAATTTGACTCATTGCCCACATCATCTAGTTGGGGACGCGATAGCACAGACACAAGTGACTCACATACTCCCTCTGTCACTTGCCCCAAACCCGATGCACGCAGAAAACGTTTACTTCACACCCAGCAGCTCAACATCAAACACCAACGCTGCATTGGGTGGAATCACGCCACCGGCGCCACGTGCACCATAGCCCATGTCAGATGGAATAATCAGGGTACGCTTGCCGCCAACCTTCATGCCTTGCACACCTTCATCCCAGCCCTGAATGACCTGACCACCGCCCAAAAAGAAATTGAATGGCGAGTTGCGATCCAGGCTGCTATCAAACTTCTGCCCCTTGTGGTCCTCTTTGTTCGCGTCATACAACCAACCGGTGTAATGTACCGTCACGTTGAAGCCGATCTCCGCTTCACGGCCTTCACCCACCACCGTATCAATTTTTTGTAATTCAGTCACATTGGCAGACATTTGAGCAGCTTCCTTAGTTTTTGAAGAATTGGATTGCGCTTGGCAACCTGTCACAGTCAGCAGCATCAACATGCTAAGACCGATAATTTTGATTCCAGATTTCACTTGATTTACTCCCACAAAACGACCGTTATTTTACGCGCTTTTGATCACAAATTCTCGGCCAATTCAGCGCCCTTCGATCAATTGCTTTAATAGTGTATCTTGCACTGTACGCACTGCCGAAGCGCGTGCATGATTCGCAATCACCACCAACACGTAGCGCTTGCCAGCACTATCTTGCACATAGCCTGCAAGGCTACTCACTCCTTCCAGCGACCCGGTTTTAAGGTACGCCATGCCTTTGCTTGCACCATCTGCCAACCGTTTTTTGGTAGTGCCATCCATGCCCAGTATCGGCATAGACGCCATGAAGACTGGCATCACCGGACGTTGCCAGGCTGTGACGAGCAACTGCGCCAAATGTTCCGCACTGATGCGTTCTATACGTGACAAACCAGACCCGTTTTCAAGCACCAGCTCTGGAAATTGCAAGCCACGTTGCCGCAACACCTGCTTGAGTACCAGCGTACCACCCACTTCATCTGCTGGAGTGAAGCCAGCCTCCAGGGCAATGGTCAACAGCAGCTGGCGCGCCATCACATTATTACTCCACTTGTTGATATCACGCACAACATTATCCAGCGGCGACGACCACCATGTGGTGACCAGATTGGTCGTATCAATTGCTGGCGCCAGCAACAGCTGACCATTAAACTGCCCACCCAATTGCGCCCACAGTTTTTTAAAACTGAAAAACACATATTGCGTGTCTTTAAGCACACTCAATTCCAGATAACGCTCATCACACTGTTCGGGCAAGGTCCCGCTAAAAACCACTGTCGCACCGTCCGCCTGAGGTGTGATGCTGTAGTGCACATCCCCGCGCCAGTCATTACAGGCGCCCTTGCGAGTCTGCATGGTATTGATCACGCGAATTTGCGGCAATTCAAATTCCTGGCTGATTTGTACCACAGGCTTTCCTGCCACCTTACTGGCCACAAAGCGGAAGCTGGTATTGCGGCCATTCAGTAACAAGGCACTCGGGTTGGCGTTATAAGCGCGCCAGGGTTCGTCGTCCAGCACCGGCCGCTGACTCACTTCGGGGGCATAGGCGGACAAATCCAGCACCAGGTTACCCCTGATTTGATGGATGCCTTGCTGCTGCACCAACTGCAACAAGCGCCAGAAATCACTAATATTGAATGCAGGATCTCCGTAGCCCTTAATCATCAAATCACCATCCAGTATGCCTTGGCTGACGGGACCATTACGGTAGATTTCAGTTTTCCAACGATAGGCTGGCGTGAGTGCTTCGAGGGCTGCATAGGTCGTGACCAATTTCATCACGCTGGCAGGATTCATGGCCTTGGCAGCATTGTGGCTAATCAGGGGTGGTCCGCCATCAACCGGCTGCACCACGATTGCCACGCTTTCGGCGGGTAATTGCGCTTTGCTTAAGGCCTCTTGCAGATCACTGGGTAACGCTGCCTGCGCCATGACGGCCCAGCAAACACATATTGCAAGTACCCAGCGCATTACTGACTGTCCACCACGGCAGCACGTGTGGTTTGCACCAGGTGCGACACATCCGCCTCAGTCAAACAATAGGGCGGCATCCAGTACACGGTATTGCCTATTGGCCGTAACAGCAAGCCATGCTTGAGTGCCGCTGCGTAGCAATCCCGTGCGAACTGCGGATTATCCGTGCTGACTTCAAACGCCGTAATCATGCCACGTTGGCGAATATGCTGCCTATCAAAGTCGTATTCATTCACAGCCGCCAGCAAAGTCTGCGCTGTCCGTTGATTATTCGCGAGCACATCCGCAGACTCAAACAATTTCAATGTGGCCAGCGCCGCACTGCACGCCAGTGGATTACCGGTATAGCTATGGCTATGCAAAAAACCTTTAACGGTCTGGTCGTGATAAAAGGCCTGATAAACCTTATCCGTGGTCAACACCACGGACAACGGTAAATACCCCCCGGTAATGCCTTTGGACAAGCAGATAAAGTCAGCAATATCGCTCACTTTTTCGCCCGCCTGCTCACAGGCAAACAAGGTGCCGGTGCGGCCGAACCCGACGGCGATTTCATCGGCGATCAAATGCACTTGGTAACGGCTGCAAATTTCGCGCGCCCGTTGCAAATACACCGGGTGATACATCGCCATGCCTGCTGCACCTTGCACCAAAGGTTCGATAATAAATGCAGCCAGGATGGCATGATGCTCGGCCACATAGACTTCCAGCGCCTCAGCACAACGTAAAGCATAGGCCTCTTCCGTTTCACCCGCTTCCGCCAGTCGGCTATCGGGGCTTTGCATTTGCGCAGACTGCAAAATCAGTGGCGCATACGTGTCTTTGAAAATGGCAACATCGGTGACGCTGAGTGCACCCAGGGTCTCGCCGTGATAACTATTTTGCAGGCTGATAAATTTCGTTTTAAGTGGTTGTCCGATATTGCGCCAATAATGAAAACTCATCTTCAGTGCAATCTCGGTCGCACTGGCACCATCCGAGCCATAAAATGCGTGACCCAAGCCAGTTAACGCCGAGAGTTTTTCTGAAAGCGCCACCACTGGTTCGTGCGTAAACCCGGCTAGCATCACATGCTCCAACTGATCAAGCTGGGCTTTGATTGCTTCTTTAATCACGGGCTGGTTATGCCCAAATAAATTGACCCACCAGCTGCTGACCGCATCTAGATAACCCTTACCGTCGCGATCAAACAACCAGGCACCTTCGCCACGCGTAATTGGCACCAAAGGGTAACGTTCGTGATGTTTCATTTGCGTGCATGGATGCCACACGCTGCGCAGGCTACGCTGCAATAAATCCTGATTTCCACTCATGACGCTATTTTAAACCAAGCGTAAATAGCATGCTTGGTTTAAAATAGCGTCTTAAATCAAGTTCTTACCTCTGCATGCAAAAAACCCGCAAACATCTCGAACTGCTCGCTCCGGCAAAAAATGCCGATTTTGGCATTGAAGCGATTAACCATGGTGCCGATGCCGTGTATATCGGCGGCCCGGCCTTTGGCGCGCGTGCTAAAGCACCAAATACCGTGCAGGATATTGCCAGGTTAGTGCAACATGCGCATCGTTTTCATGCTGAAGTATTTGTCGCGTTGAATACCATTTTTCATGACAACGAGCTCGAAGGTGTACGCCAATTGGTACATCAGCTATACGACAGTGGCGTCGATGCCCTGATCGTGCAGGACATGGGTTTACTAGAACTGGACTTGCCACCGATCCAGTTGCATGCGAGTACGCAAACCGATATCCGTACCGTTGAAAAAGCACAGTTTCTGGATCAGGTCGGCTTTAGCCAGATCGTACTGGCACGCGAACTGGATATTGCCACGGTGAAGAAAATCGCCGATGCCACCTCGGCCAACCTGGAATACTTTATTCACGGCGCACTTTGCGTCGCGTTTAGCGGCCAGTGTTTTATCAGCCACGCGCATACCGGCCGCAGTGCCAACCGTGGGGAATGCTCGCAAGAATGCCGCTTGCCTTACACACTGGAAGACCAGAAAGGCCGCATCATCGGCAAAGACAAACATTACCTGTCGATGAAAGACAATGATCAGAGCGCCAATTTGCGCGCCCTGATCGCAGCTGGTGTCAGCAGCTTCAAGATTGAAGGCCGCTATAAAGATTTGCCGTATGTAAAAAACGCCACTGCGCATTACCGCCAACTACTTGATGAGATTCTAGAAGAAATGCCGGAATACGCGAAGTCTTCCGCCGGGCATGCTAGC
>DATMSK010000251.1:0-6919 GCA_035565395.1 Methylophilus sp.
CACTCACCCTAGTAGGACATATGTCGCAACCTAAAGCTTCCATTAAGCCATATCACCATCCCGCCGCCGGTTGGGGGGCATTAAAACAAGTCGCCGCACAACTGGCATTGCAGAAGATCCCGGTCAAAGGCGTAATGACCTTGCTGGCGCAGAACCAACCAGATGGTTTTGATTGCCCGGGTTGTGCCTGGCCGGATAAAGAACATACCTCTACGTTCGAGTTTTGTGAGAATGGTGTGAAGGCCGTGGCGGCCGAGGCGACTGCCAAGCGCACGCCCCCTGAGTTTTTTGCCAAACACACTGTGACTGAGTTGATGAACTGGAGTGATTTCGACCTCGAAAACGAAGGCCGCCTGACGCATCCTATGCGTTACAACCCGGTGACTGACAAATATGAGGTGATCGCTTGGGACGACGCATTTGCATTAATCGCTGAACATTTGAATGCCTTGGCCGACCCCAATGAGGCGATTTTCTATACCTCAGGCCGTGCCGGTAATGAGGCAGCATTCCTGTACCAGTTATTTGTTCGTGAGTTCGGTACCAATAACTTCCCTGATTGCTCCAACTTGTGCCACGAGTCCACCAGCATCGCCTTGCCGGCCACCGTAGGTATAGGCAAGGGTTCAGTCACTTTGCATGACTTTGAGCACGCCGACACTATTCTGATTTTTGGCCAGAACCCGGCCACCAATCATCCACGCATGTTGGGTGAATTGCGTGAAGCGGCCAAGCGTGGCGCGCGGATTGTGGCGATTAATCCATTAAAAGAACGCGGCCTGGAACGCTTCGCTGATCCGCAAAGCCCGTTTGATATGTTGTCTTTCAAAGGCAGCAAGATCAGTGACCTGTTTATTCAGCCCAAGCTGGGCGGTGATTTGGCGCTAATCAAAGGCATGATCAAGTTTGTGATCCAGTGGGATGACGAAGCAATCCTGCATGGTAATGAGCGGGTGGTCGACCTGGAGTTTATTGAGCAGCACACCAACAACTTTGAGGCGATTGCCGAAGATGCACGCCAAGAAAGCTGGGATGTGATTGTGCAAGAGTCCGGGGTGCCATTAGACCAGATTGAGGAAATTGCGCGCATTTATGCCACGGGCGATCGCGTGATTTCGACCTGGGGCATGGGCATCACCCAGCACAAGCATGGCGTTGCTACCATCAAGACCCTGGTCAACCTGATGTTGTTGCGCGGTAATATCGGCAAGGAAGGCGCAGGCCTGTGCCCGGTACGCGGCCATAGCAATGTGCAGGGTAACCGCACTGTGGGTATTTACGAAAAAATGCCAGCAGAGTTCCTCGAAAGCCTGGAGCGCGTGTTTGATATCAAGGTCCCCAGGACGCCTGGATACGATGCCGTCGCCGCCATTCAGGCCATGATCGATGGTAAAGGCAAGGTGTTTTTTGGTTTGGGAGGTAATTTCTCCATAGCCACGCCTGATACTGACCGTACTTGGGAAGGCATGCGCAATTGTGATCTGACTGCGCATGTCACCACCAAGCTGAATCGCAGCCACCTGGTACATGGTAAAGAAGCATTGATCTTGCCATGCCTGGGCCGGACTGAAATTGACACGCAGGAAAGTGGCCCGCAGGGCGTCACCGTGGAAGACTCCATGAGCATGGTGCATATTTCTTACGGCATGAACAAACCGGCGTCGCCACACTTGTTGTCCGAACCTGCCATCGTGGCACGCCTGGCACATGCCACACTCAAACACAGCAAAACGCCCTGGTTGGAGTTCATTAAAGACTACAGCAAAATCCGCGATGCGATTGAGCAAACCATGCCAGTGGCTTTTAAGGATTACAACGAGCGTATCAAGGTGCCGGGTGGCTTCCGTATGCCGGTGCCTTCCAGTGAGCGAGTCTGGAATACCCTTTCCGGTAAGGCTGAATTTACCTTGCAAGCGATTCCGCAGAATTCACCTATTCATCAGGCGCGTGAGCAACACGGTGACCAGCTATTTGTACTGATGACCACGCGCTCACACGACCAGTACAACACCACGATTTATGGCATGGATGACCGTTACCGTGGCGTATTCGGCCAGCGCCGTGTGATTTTCATGAACCCGGCAGACATTGCGCGTATGAACCTGGCGGCGGGCGACTGGATCAACCTGGTCAGCGTCTGGCAGGATGGCGTGACGCGCCGGGCTGATCATTTTATGGTGGTGGCTTACGATATTCCGCAAGGTTGCCTGAGTGGCTATTACCCGGAAACCAACAATTTGGTACCGCTGGAAAGTGTGGCCGATCAATCGCGTACGCCGACTTCAAAGTCAATTCCTGTCATGATTGAAAAAGCGACTGCACCAGAGGTGGCCAATGCTGCTTGAGTCGGATCATGCACTGGAGTCGTTCCAGGATGATGTCATCTCGGAGTGCATGCCGCTGGACAGGAGCACCGTGCTCATGCTGAGCATCCTGGAGTTGCTGCACGCTGAACACGCACAAGGACGCCCCTACGTTTCTTTCGCCGTGATCTGCAAACGGCTGGAGGTGCGCATGAGTACACTGCAACGCCTGATGACGGCATTAAACGAACAGGCGCTGGTCGATGTGATCACGCAAAAAGATCGGCTGGTGGCGGCGTTGACGACGGGTGGCGAGGAAGTCTCCCTGGCATTGCAGGCTGCTTAACCAGCCCTCGTCTTCGCGTTAAACACCCGCCGTACCTCGCATGCCTGGAGTATAATCAGGTATCAAAACTCCTTCCTGCCTGGCCATTCATGAAGCTTTATGTCTCGTTCGCTGCCCGTATCCGTGCGATGATTGATGAAGGCGTTCTCAGGCCGGGTGACCGAATCTTTTCGGTACGGCAGGCCAGCCAGAAATATGAACTCAGTATCAGCACAATTTTGCGTGCCTATCTGCTGTTAGAGCAGGAGGGTGTGATCAGCAGCCACCCTCAATCCGGTTACTATGTCACCCCACGCAAACGCCTGCAACAACGGCATGGCTCTCCGCTGGCCAAGGATATCAACCTTTCCGAAATTGACGCCAGCAAACTGGTGCTCACTACGCTGAAATCTATCCGTGAGTTTGGCACTGTGCCTCTAGGTTCGCCCTTCCCGGATCCGCAGTTATTTCCGCTTAAAAAGATTCACCATTATGAAAAAGCACTGACCGATGATCAGGGCGAATGGGGCGTACTCAGTGATTTGCCGCCCGGCAATGAAATGTTGCGCCAACAGATTGCACGCCGCTACCTGGCCAATGGCATGGATGTGTCGCCGGATGATATTGTCATCACGCATGGCGCAACCGAGGCGATTACACTTTGCCTGCAGGCGGTGGCCAAGGCGGGAGATACGATTGCACTGGAGTCACCAGGCTATTATGCGCTGGCCCATACCGTAGAGCGTCTGGGCATGAAAGTCGCTGAAATACGAACAGATCCTGCGTCTGGGATAGATCTGGATGCCTTGCGTGCCGTGACTGACAATGTGCATATCGCCGCGGTGATCCTCACCAGTAATTTCCAGAATCCGCTGGGCTTTGTCATGCCGGAAGACAAAAAGCGGGCATTGGTAGATTTTCTAACTGAGCAGAATATCCCGCTGATTGAAGATGATGTCTACAACGAGCTTTATTTTAGTGACGAACCGCCTTTGCCTGCCAAAGTGTTTGACCGTGCAGGCATCGTGTTGCATTGTTCGTCGTTTTCGAAATCGCTGGCCCCTGGCTACCGCGTGGGTTGGACCACGGCTGGCCGCTACAGGCAGGAAGTTGAACGTCTGATGTTTCTCAATAGCCTGTCACTGACTTCTGCACCGCAAATCGCCATTGCCAAGTTTATGCAGCGCGACAGTTTCGAGCAGCATCTTAAACAGTTAAGGCATACCTTACGCTCCAACTATGTCCTCATGCGTAATGTGATTGAACAAAGCTTCCCGGCCGGGACCCAGCTTTCTATTCCACAAGGCGGTTATGTCATCTGGGTCAAACTGCCGGCGGTGCTGGATGCACTTGAGCTATACCGGGCCGCCATCGACAATGGCATCACAGTCGCACCGGGCACGATTTTCTCGCGAAAAAAGGAGCTGACGCACTACATCCGCCTTAACTTCAGCCACTTATGGACCCTGGCGATCGAGCAAGCCGTGCGTGAGCTTGGTGCGCTAGCATGCCGGATGATTGCCACAGCAAAAACGGGTGAGGATAGCGCTACCAACACATAGCCGCCGCCTTTCAGCCTCTGAGCGGTTGACTGGGATGGTTAGCCGCGTAGGGCGGCTTCAATGACAGCGATTTCTATTTTTTTCATGGAGAGCATTGCTTCGAAGGCTCTTTTGGCCGCCGTAGCATCACTATCCGTGATCGCTTGGGTTAGCGCCGTTGGTGTAATCTGCCAGAATACACCCCATTTATCCTTGCACCAGCCGCATTCGCTCTCTTCACCACCATTGCTGGTAATCGCCGCCCAATAACGATCTGTTTCATCCTGATTGGACGTAGCGACCTGAAATGAGAATGCCCAGTTGTGGTTGACGCCCGGACCGCCGTTGAGCCCCAGGCAGGGGATGCCCATGACGGTGAATGCGACCGTTAATACATCTCCTTCTTTTCCTGAGGGAAAGTCAGCGGGGGCACGATATACCGCGTCAACGGAAGAGTCTGGAAAGGTGGCCGCATAAAAGCTTGCCGCTTCTTCAGCGCAGCCGTCATACCAAAGGCATACTGTATTTTTGGCAGGGATTGTCATATTCATTCTCCGTGATGTACTAAAAAGTACGATCAAAGCGCATGTGGTTAAGTGGCAGGTCACTCATGGCGAATCACTTGTCGCCTGATCAATCTGGCCATAGCCTCTCGCGTTTCTCGGCCGGACACAGGGCGCGCCCGTAAACGGCACGTCAATTTCATATACGATTTGCATCGCAAGTCAGCCTTGTAAACATATTACTGTAAATACTCTTACGTCTTTTATCAATTTAGTATTTAATAACACCTGATGGTGCAATAGCTGAACTGATTCATCCTGAAGTTAAAAAAACACGGGGGACGTCGCAATGCTAATCGCTGGGTTTCATCGCTGTGCAGTCTAAAAAGCAAGAGTTTTGGGCGCTGGAGTCCATCATCATTTATGGATTCATCAGCTTTTTTGTGTTGCTTGTTGTGCTGGGCATTACCAGCATCATTTATCTCCAGCGGTTTGCAGAAAATAACCGATGGGTGAGTCATACGCATGCCGTCATTTCCAACCTTGATCGCGGATTGGTGTTATTCAATCAGCTGGAAGTCTCGCAACGGGGGTTCTTGCTGACTGGCGATAGTGGATCCATTTCCCGTCGCGATGCTGCCCTGGTCGACTTGCAAAAAGAGATTGCAAAACTGACCGTACTCACCAAAGACAATAAGTTTCAGCAGGAGCAGATTTCCCAGTTAAGGCGGTTGATTGACCGGCGTGTGATTTACTTTAACCAGCTGAATGAAGTTGCACGCGCAACGCCTGTCGATCAGTTAAAGGAACTGCTACGCAAGGACTTTATCCGCAGGGAGGATATGCTGGAAATTCGGGGCGTGGTGAGTGCCATGTCGCTGGAAGAGCAGAGCTTGCTTTCCCGCCGCACCCAATCAGAACAAGAGCATGCCAAAGATTTGCTGATACTTTTCGCGGTGATGTCTGTTGCTATCCTGATTTTTTTTCCATTGCTGATCTGGCGTATCCAGCGTGACCTCAATATCCGCAAACGGGCTGCGACCGAACAAAAACGCCTGACAGATATTCTTGACGCCTCGCCTGACCTTATTGCGAACAAGAGCCTGCAAGGCGACTATTTTTATTTGAATAGCGGCGGGCGCAAGCTGCTGGGAGTCGGTGAAAATGAAGATATCCAATCCCAGCCAATTTCACGTATGCGTCCCGCTTGGGCGGCTGAGTTAATTCGCAACCAAGCGATTCCAACCGCACTGAGCACGGGTGTCTGGCGAGGCGAAACGGCTTACATCTCCCGTGCAGGCATTGAAATCCCAGTGTCCCAGGTTATTGTTGCGCATCGGGATGCAGAGGGCGTTGCTACGCATTTATCTACCGTAGCCCGCAATATCAGCGATTTCAAGCAGATTGAATATGATCTGATGAATGCGGCGGTCTATGATCAAACACACAGTGAAGTATTAAGGCTGTTTAATGCCAATTATGATCGTGCACATATCTTGCCGAGCATGCTGGAAATTTTAGCCAGAAATCATGCCTTCCCGGTTTCTGCAGTGTATGGTTATGACGAATGGAGCGGATTTTACCGCCTGGAGAGTGCGCATGCGGCGCCGATAGATATTCTCCATGAGTTCAAGCTGGGACATGGCGTGATAGGGGAGGCGATTCAAAGAAATCATACCTTGATACTGGGCGATCTGGATGAGCTCCCGTCACTGACCATTGAAACCGGCTTGTTATCGCTGAAACCTGCGGGAATTATTATTTGTCCGGTAAGTTACCAGGAAAAGCGACTGGCGGTACTGGTGCTGGCAGCAAGCAAGCCCATTACGGAGCGCGATCAAACGTTTGTTGAACGTTTGTCAGCCCAATTGGGGGTGGCATTGCATAATATCCAGCAGTACGGCGACCTCAAGCTTTTGGCGGAACAGCTACGGCTACGTAGTGAGGAAATAGGGTTAAAGAACGAGCAATTGCTGGAAGCGGACAGAATGAAGTCCGAATTCCTTGCCACCATGTCGCACGAATTACGCACGCCGCTCAATGCCATCATTGGTTTTTCAGAGATATTGCGTGATGGTTTAATCGGACCGCTGGCCGATAAGCAAAAAGCCTATATCAATGATATTTTTGAAAGCGGGCAACATTTACTTTCGCTGATTAATGACGTGCTATGTCGTATTGGTGGATGCGCCCTGTTCGGGGACCGGCACATGGCGACGCAATCCCGAAGCGCGCTGGCGGCTTACA
>DATMSK010000252.1:0-5246 GCA_035565395.1 Methylophilus sp.
GCAATTATTATTTTTGTGATAGGGGTAGTTTATGTAAAATTGGTACTTCGCAAGCTAAATCAGTAATGACATTGGAATTTTACATATATTAAGCTGCGGCGTGTATTACTTTTAATCAATCCAGAATATTTTGGGAACCAGGCCCCTTTCCGCCTGGAAATAACGAACATTAATCAGTCATGAAACCATTTAAAACTTTGGATGACTTTGTCGGTAATACGCCGCTGGTCGCTTTGCAACGCATGAATCCCAATCCCAGCAATACCATATTGCTCAAGCTGGAAGGCAATAATCCGGCCGGCTCAGTCAAAGACCGGCCAGCGTACAGCATGATTCTACGTGCTGAACAACGCGGCCAGATCAAGCCAGGCGACACGCTGATTGAAGCGACCAGTGGTAATACCGGCATTGCACTGGCCATGGTGGCGGCCATGCGTGGCTATAAAATGGTATTGGTCATGCCGGAGAACCAGTCAGTTGAGCGCAGGCAAAGTATGAAAGCGTATGGGGCTGAGCTGGTTTTGACACCCAAGGACGGTAGTATGGAGCTGGCGCGTGATGTCGCTCTCAAGTTGCAGGCCGAAGGCGAAGGCATTGTGCTGGATCAGTTCGGTAATTCGGATAACCCGCTGGCCCACTATGAAGGGACCGGGCCGGAGATCTGGCGCGATACTGAAGGAAAAGTGACGCATTTTGTTTCCAGCATGGGAACGACCGGGACGATTATGGGGACGTCACGTTTTCTCAAAGAACAAAATCCGAATATTCAGATTATTGGTGTACAACCCGAAGAGGGATCGCAGATTGCTGGCATCCGCAAATGGCCGGAAGAATACCTGCCCACGATTTATGACCCGGCACGCGTAGACCAGTTTCGTTATGTCAGCCAGAAACATGCCGAGGACACCACACGCAAGCTTGCCGTCAAAGAAGGTATTTTTGCCGGAGTGTCCAGCGGAGGCGCCCTGTACACGGCGCTGCAATTATCTAAAGAGGTCGAGAATGCCGTGATTGTGAGCATCGTTTGCGACCGGGGTGACCGTTACCTCTCTACCGGAGTGTTTCCAGGGTAATGCGCATCTGGGGGCTGATGCTATGGGCTTGGGCGTTGCCGTTAAGTGCGATGACCGAGATCAGCCTCAGCGCCGAGAGTATTTCCAGTGACCTGTTCCAGCTCAATAAGCCGCACGCCGTCGTCAATTTAAACAGCAAGCATGTGCAGGTGCAGGCGGACCGTTTGCAACTTGGTAGTGCCAGTCTGGATAAACCTAATATCCGGCTGGATATGGGCGCTCGGCCCACGTTGCTGGTGGCCTCTGAGCAGTTGCAAATGCAGCCTTACCAGGTTCGACAGCCCAGGATATTTCTTGATTTGCGGCCGCAAAGCCAACAGCCTGTATTGTCTTTTTATGCGGAGGTGAAAGCATTGCAGGATGAAGTTTGGGGGACGTTTCACCTGAACTGCCAGGTGCCACAACAGCCCGCAAGCCAAACCTGGCGTTGTGAAGATGGCGTATACCATGATGTACGTTCCCATATCCCATTTAATGTGCTTGTGACACCTACCTGGAAAGACCAGGATAAACAGGGACCTGGGGCCAGGGGTGTTGATATCGAGATGTCAGTGCGGGAGGCAAAATTTAGCGATGCTGCTGGGTTGCATGCCGGGGACAAGCTCACAGGCAAGATTAACCTTTCTGCGCATGAACAGGCCGGTGGCTGGCGTTGGCAGGGCGTGTTCCAGTGGCAGCAGGGGGAGTTGTTCTGGCAGCCGTTTTACTTTGCCGAGGGCAACAAACGGTTTGAAATTCGCGGGTTTTACCGCCAACCCTATGTGGATATCGAACAATCTACGCTGGAATTGCAAGGTGTAGGCACGTTACATAGCCAGAGCCGCCTTAACCTCGTCAACAAGCAGTTTGAGTTTTTAAGGGTGAATGCGACCGATGTGGATTTTAATGGCGTTTACCAGGCGTTTATCCAGCCTTTGATCCCGCATTCTGCCTTTGGGCAGTTGCAGGTATCAGGCAAGGCAGATTGGTCGTTTGAGGCCAAAGGTCTGCAGCCACTGAAATTTCATCTGAAAATTGCGGATGCCAGCGTGGAAGAGCAAACGGGCAAGTTTGGCTTTGCCCATTTTAATGCGGATATTCCCTGGGATTACGACCATCCGCAACCTATTACCATGGGATACCAGTCCGGACATATTTTAAAAATTCCACTCGGTGAAACCAAATGGCAAGCGGAAGTAAACCGCTACTCCATTACGTCGCCCAGTTTAAGGCTGCCGATATTGGATGGCGCTTTGGATTTTCAGGATATCTCCGCTGCGTGGATTAACCAGAGCATGGTCTGGCACGTGAAAATGGCCATGCAACCTATCAGCATGTCCAGTTTTAGCCAGGCGTTGGAGTGGCCAGCCATGCGCGGGCAGATCACCGGAACAATTCCTTTGGTCACTTATGCCAACCGTGAGTTACGCATGGATGGCGAGATGCAATTCAAGTTGTTTAATGGCGTGGTGGGGATGTCTGACCTGGATATCGATGATCCTTTGGGTGCAGTGCCCAAGTTGCATGCCAGTTTCAGTATGCGTGATATTGATCTTGGCGAAATTACGCGTACGTTTAATTTTGGTTCTATCAGCGGTAAGCTCGAAGGCGATATCAAGGATTTGCGGTTGCAAAACTGGAAGCCCGTTTCTATGAATGCTTTTGTACGTACTGCAGATGGTCCATTTGAGAAAAAAATCTCGCAGCGCGCCGTCGAAAACATTACGGCGCTAGGTGGCGTGGGCACTGCAGCTGCTTTGCAACGCACCTTTCTACGCTTTTTTAAAGAATTTGGATATGAAAAAATTGGGCTGAGTTGCGAGTTACGTGGTGATATTTGCAAAATGGGCGGTGTAGACCAGGTACCTGGCGGGTTCGTGATTGTCAAAGGTAAGGGTGCGCCGTCAGTCAACGTCAATGGGTATACCCAATATGTCAGTTGGAAAGATGTCTTGGCGCGCATGCGGCGCGTGACAGATAGCAATAGTAAAATCATTATTGACTAGACTTGAGTGGAAAAAGCGGACATCGTTTGCCGGAAAGGAATCAAATTGGACCCGACTGTGATCAATAAGCATGCGTTGCGCTGGCTGCGCAATAGTGGCTTGGTACTGGCAACCACAGGCCTGTGTGCCTGTGTGACGATTAATATTTACTTTCCGGCTGCTGCGGCAGAAAAGGCGGCAGATAAAGTCATAGACGAAATCTGGCAAACGCCTGCGGGACAATCTCCAGCCGCTAGTCCCTCTTCAGTGCCGACAGCGGCGCCTGTCACGCCTTCAGCAACGCCTGTTACGCCATCAGTGAACCAGGAGGTTACGCCATGAGATACGTCCAATCAGGCTTGGTGCAACTATTTTTGCATCATGGCTATCAGAGTTTAAAACAAGTATTACTGGGAGTGTGCCTCACGACACTGTTGATAGGCACCGCGCACGCTGCGGCTGACCTGGACGTGAATACACCAGCTGTTGCCGCAGTAAAAGCCAGCATGCAAAACCGGCATTTGCAATTATTGCCGCATTATCAGTCTGGTGCCGTGGGCTTAACTGCAGAAGGGTTTGTGGCAGTAAAAGATGCCGGATTGGTGCCTTTGTCCCAACGTAGTGCGTTAGCGGCACTGGTTAAAGACGAAAATATGGACAGGGCGCAGTTATATCACGGCATTGCTGCCGCAAATGGTCACCCTGAGTGGGAAGGCGAAATACAACGTACGTTTGCCCTGCGCTGGATAGATAAAGCGCAAACTGGCTGGTTTGTGCAGCGCGACGGGCAATGGGTGCGTAAATAAGCTGGCAAAACAACGGCTTGGCATTGTCGACTTAAATGAACGCCTGAATATTTCCCGCGAGGGTGCGCTGGCCCCAGTGCAGCGCAATTCAATAAACAGCACCAGAAAAGCCTGTTATTTAAGTTTCAGGCATATTCATTGCATACAGTTTAAGTGCGTGTTCCAATGAAAGGAGTCTGTTGTGGCAACTAATCTTTTCGTACTCCCTAGGCTGGGTGAAAGCATTCATCAACAGGATTTGGGAATTTACTATATCCTCAATCACCATACTGGCCGTGTGCGTTCCTTGATACAGCTGGTGCGTGAAAACGTACATTGGTATCTCATGCAACTGCAACCGATTGCCGACGGCCTGGATTATCGCTGGTCTGTCTTGTCGCGTGAAGAGGATTGCACCCTTAAATCAGCAACCGACAAACAGATTGCCCATTACTTCTCAAAGCCGGAATATGCAGAACCCTACGGTGCCTGGCAGGTGATGCGTAACGCCAATTTTGGTTTTGCCAAGTTTACGCCGATGGAGGAGCCACATGAGGTCAGTTATGCGATCCTCACCTTTGATGGTGAAGACATGCAAACGCCTATCCGCCTACATAAAGCACCTCCGGAATGGCTGGATGAAGATTCTGAGACCGATATTTTGCAATTGGAATTTGCTTGATCTCTGTTTGAAGTAGCAACTACCACACCTGGTGGTAGCTGCCACCCTATGCAACCTTGATTACGCCGTGGTGCTGACTACATTACCTGCTGGCCCGCGATGTTGCATGCCGGAAGATAATGCTTGCAAGAAACCGCTGAGGCTAGCGCTATCGCTGTTGCCACCCAAAGCACTCACCAGTGACTGGAAACTGCTTTCCAATTCACTGCTACTGCTGTCTGAAGACGTATCGGTTGCCGTGCTGTCGGTACTATCGCTACTCAAGGAAGAAATAAGACTTTGTAATTTGGCTTCCATACCATGTCCGCCATAAGGTGGCGGAGGCGGCATACCCTGTGCTGCGCTTGCTTCTGTACTACTTGTGCTGGACTCTTCACTGTCACTACTTCCAGTGTCCGTTGTTCCTTGCGATTGCAAGGCACTGATCAGGTTTTGTAAAAAGTTATTCAGCGCACTGGCCGCATCTGTGGTGCTGTCGCTGCTGTCAGTCGTTTCGCTACTGTCTGAGCTGGCACTGGTGCTGCTGGTACCTGACTGACCAAAGATTGACTCCAGCCCGCCCTCGATGCCTGCGCTTTTCAACGCAGAGTCAATCGCCCCTAATAAGCCGCCACCGTCTTTGCCTTGATCTTCGCCATCTGGCGGGGGAGGGGGAGGTTGCATGCCACTGCGCTGGCCGATCTGCGAAAATGATTGAATACTGTTACTACTACCTAGTGAACTGATAGATGTCATGATGAGT
>DATMSK010000253.1:0-7834 GCA_035565395.1 Methylophilus sp.
ATTGAATTGATGATCGTGGTTGCGATTATTGGTATTTTGGCTTCTGTGGCGATTCCAGCATATCAGGATTACACAAAAGACGCCGCTGACAACGCATGTGCAGTACAAACAAAAGGATTCACTAATAATTATGTTCTAGCACAACAAACTAACAGAACACTTCCAACCAGTACTGCTGGTGCTTGTAGGGATGTTGCAACAATTACTGCCACACAAATTTCAGCACAAGCCAAAGCTCCAGGCGACAAAACGACTACTTGCATCATTGCAACTGGTGTTTGCAGCTAATCAGCAATATTAATCGCACTCGGTAAAAACCCCAATCAACTAGTTGGGGTTTTTACCTTGGTCCCGTAGTCTTAACTAAAACACTTTAGTGATGGACACCTATGCGCAATTTTCAAAAAGGCTTTACTCTTATAGAGTTAATGATTGTAGTAGCAATCATTGGTATTTTAGCTTCTATCGGCATTCCCCTTTATCAGGACTACACTAAGGATGCAGCCAATAATGCTTGTGCTGTTCAAACTAAACAGTTTGTCGATAACTACAACTTGGCTAGTCAAACTAACAAGTCACTCCCTACCAGCATTGCAGGCGCATGTGCAGATGCAGCTATTATTACAAGTACTAGTATTACAGCTACGGCAAAATACCCAGGCAGCAAAACGACCACTTGCACGATTGCCACTGGTGCCTGTATAACTTCTTAAACTGATACTCTATTTAGCCTGAAAATATAGTCGAGGTGTGAGGTCTTACTGAACTCTGAGAGTTTGATAAAACAGAATAATCGCCCTCTCTAGGGTGATGAATTTTCTGTCGCACTCTTATACTAAATACCCAATTAACAATAATAAAAAGCTACATGAAACACCATGAAAGAAGCCATAATAATCGACTCAAAAAAGCATTTAGCAACCGTCTTTTGGTTACACGGCCTCGGCGCCGACGGCCATGACTTTGAGCCTGTCGTGCAAATGCTCAACCTGCCGCATATTAAGTTTGTTCTGCCACATGCCCCTTATCGGCCAGTCACCTTGAACAACGGTTACGAAATGCGTGCCTGGTATGACATTTTTGGGCTGCAATCAGAAAGCCAGCAAGACGAAGTTGGCATCACTCAAATGCAGGCAACCATCAACTCTATGATTGCAGCAGAAATTGCCCTTAGCATTCCTTCGCAACGCATTTTGCTGGCAGGCTTCTCGCAAGGTGGCGCCATAGCCTTGCACACAGCCACGCGCTTTGATCAACCCCTAGCTGGGGTATTAGCACTCTCGACTTATTTACCTCTAAAGCATCAACTCAAAGAAAAACAGCATCCAGCCAACCAGCAATTACCGATCTGGATGGCACATGGACGTCAAGACAGTGTCATCACTCTCTCAACAGCGGCATCATCCAGACAAACACTGGAAGCCGCAGAATATAAAGTGGAGTGGCATGAGTACGATATGCCACATAGCGTTTGTGAAGCCGAAATTAACGATATCCGCGAATTCCTGCTGCGTGTTTTACCCGCCTAAGCCAGCTTCTCACTTGATAATAATCCCTCAAGTTAGGGGAGTTTTGTTAAAATAGCTGGCGTTTTATCAGGCCAATTTTCATGAGTGCTTCCAAAAAGTCACCGTCTGCGGTGAGTGATCAACAAACCTTTGCCGAACGACTGGCTGCGCTGGATAACATTGTCAGGAGCATGGAGTCTGGAGAGCTTCCGCTAGAGGCTGCATTAACCGCCTACACAGAAGGTATGCAGTTGCTGCAGGCCTGTCAGGAGTCCTTACAGCAAGCTGAGCAGACCGTCATGATATTGAACCAGCAACAACTCACCCCTTTCGAACCTAATTAACGCACCCTCCTTCGCCTTTTACTCATGTCTACCCCTGCATTTGTTTTCGATCACTGGGCAGCAGCACATCAGCATCGTGTTGAAGAAGTGCTTGTGCGTACATTGCCAGTTAACGCCATACTGCCAGAACGTTTGCATGAAGCGATGCGCTATGCTGTGCTGGGTGGTGGCAAGCGTGTAAGGGCATTATTAAGTTATGCCGCAGCAGAACTGGCTGGGGCAACACCAACCGCCGCCGATGCAGGCGCAGTTGCGGTGGAGTTGATCCATGCGTTTTCCCTGGTGCACGATGATATGCCATGCATGGATGATGATGATTTACGTCGCGGCAAACCCAGTTGTCACAAACAATATGATGATGCGACCGCCTTACTGGTCGGTGATGCCCTGCAAAGCCTGGCGTTTGAATATATTGCTGATACCCACGCCACGCAAGCGCTCAAACAGGTACAAGTATTGGCAAAAGCTACTGGTTCACGCGGTATGTGTGGTGGCCAGAGCATAGATTTGCAAAGTACCGGCAAACTGCTTTCCCGCAGTGAGTTGGAAACTATGCATCAATACAAAACCGGCGCGCTTATTCAGGCTGCAGTATTACTCGGTGCTTATGCCGCTGACAATACAGATCAGCAACTTATCCATGCCTTGGAACAGTATAGCCAGCATATGGGGCTGGCATTTCAAGTCGTGGATGACATTCTGGATGCCACCGCAGACACGCAAACGCTGGGAAAAACCGCTGGCAAAGACGCCTTGCAGGAAAAATCTACTTACGTCAGCTTACTCGGCCTAGAGGAAGCCAAGGCACTCGTGACCACTTTGCATGCACAAAGCTTGCAGTTGCTTGCGGGTTTTGACAGCAAGGCCGATCCACTTAGAGGCATTGCCAAATTTATTTGTGAGCGCTCATTCTGATCATGACTTCGCTGCTGTCCCGCATACAATCGCCCACAGATTTACGAAAACTTGAGCGCGCCCAGCTCAAAGTGCTGGCAGCTGAGTTACGCGCTTTCCTGATTCACAGCGTGTCACAAACTGGCGGCCACTTATCCTCCAACCTGGGCGTGGTGGAGCTCACCATCGCCCTGCACTACATTTACAACACACCGGATGACCGTTTGGTATGGGATGTCGGGCATCAAACCTATCCGCATAAAATCCTGACCGGCCGCCGTGAAGCGATGGCTAATTTGCGCAAAGCAGGCGGCATTGCCGGATTCCCCAAGCGTGATGAAAGCGAATACGACACCTTTGGTACCGGCCACTCAAGCACTTCGATTTCAGCAGCTTTAGGCATGGCCGTAGCCGCCAAGGCGCAAGGCTCCAACCGCCGTAGTGTAGCCATTATTGGTGATGGCGCGATGACGGCAGGCATGGCATTTGAAGCCTTGAACAATGCTGGCGACATGGACACCAATATTCTGGTGATCCTCAACGACAACGACATGAGCATCTCCAACAATGTGGGCGCGCTCAACAATTACCTGGCCCGCTTAATGTCAGGCAAACTGTATGACAGCGTACGCCGCAGTGGCAAAAAAGTGCTGGATATTATTCCGCCTGTGAAGGAATTTGCACGCCGTGCCGAAGAGCATGCCAAGGGCATGGTCACGCCAGGCACGCTGTTTGAAGAGTTCGGGTTTAACTATATCGGCCCGATTGATGGCCATGACATCGATACGCTGGTAGATACCTTGAGTAATATCCGCCAGTTGCAAGGCCCACAGTTCTTGCATGTGGTGACACAAAAAGGCAAAGGTTACAGTCCGGCAGAAGACAACCCCAACAAATACCATGGTGTCAGCAAGTTTGACCCACAAAATGGTCACAGCCTGAGCCATAGTGAGCGCCCGACCTATACACAGATTTTTGGTGATTGGCTGGTCGACATGGCAGCAGCGGATCATAAACTGGTCGGCATCACGCCCGCCATGTGTGATGGCTCTGGCCTCAACCGCTTCGCTGAAGCGTACCCGCAACGCTATTTCGATGTTGGCATCGCAGAACAACACGCGCTGACATTTGCCGCTGGGATGGCCTGTGACGGCCTAAAACCTGTGGTGGCGATTTACTCCACATTTTTGCAACGCGCCTATGACCAACTGATTCACGACATCGCATTACAGGATTTGGATGTATTGCTGGCGATTGACCGAGCAGGATTGGTCGGTGCCGATGGCCCAACCCATGCAGGCAGCTTTGATTTAAGCTTTTTGCGCTGCATCCCGAATGTCGTGATTATGGCGCCTGCAGATGAAAATGAATGCCGCCAGATGCTCAGCACCGGCTACCACTATCCAGGCACTGCAGCCGTGCGCTACCCCCGCGGAAGCGGCATCGGTGCCGCCGTTACTCCAACGCTGGAGACCCTGGAGATTGGCAAAGCCGAACTCAAGCGCCAAGGTAAAAAAGTGGCGATCCTGGCATTTGGCAGCATGCTGCAACCATCACTAAAAGCAGCAGAATCCGTCGACGCGACGGTAGTGAATATGCGCTTCATCAAACCACTGGATGTGTCCATGGTACTGGAAATGGCGCGCACGCATGATTACCTGCTGACTGTAGAAGAAAATGCCCTTATGGGTGGTGCAGGGGCCGCAGTGATGGAGTGCCTGCAAGCGCAGGGCATCAGCAAACCCTTGCGTTGCTTAGGGTTACCAGACCAGTTTATTGAGCATGGCAGCCACGAAACTATGCTCTCTGAATGTGGTCTAGACAAAGACGGAATTATTTCAGCTATTGAGAAATTAATAACCTAGTAGTAAACTCAACTATTAATTAACAGGCGGAAAAGCCCGCTATGGAACCCTGATGAATCAACCCGTGATCCCCACAACCATTGAAGATGTCCAGAATACGCCGGATGTGCGACGCTTGGACATCAACAAAGTCGGTATCAAGTCGATTCGCCACCCTGTGATTGTGAAAGACAAAACTGGTGGTGAACAGCATACTGTTGCCATGTTTGATATGTATGTGCATTTGCCACACAACTTCAAAGGTACGCACATGTCTCGCTTCGTCGAGATACTGAACATGAACGAGCACGCGATTTCGATAGACTCATTCGAAACCATTTTGCGCCAAATGGTAGAGCGGCTCGAAGCTGAGTCTGGTTATGTGGAAATGCGTTTCCCTTACTTTATCAACAAGGCAGCACCCGTTTCCGGTGTCAAAAGCCTGCTTGATTACGAAGTCACCTTTGTTGGTGAAATCAAGGACGGCAAATTTGAAATCACTGTGCAGGTCATGGTGCCAGTGACCAGCTTGTGCCCATGTAGCAAGAAAATCTCAGATTACGGCGCGCACAACCAGCGCTCGCACGTCACAGTCACCGCCCTGCTCAATGAGTTTATGTGGCTGGAAGACCTGATCACACTGATTGAAGACCAGGCTTCTTGCCAGCTGTATGGTTTGCTCAAACGCCCGGACGAGAAGTTTGTCACTGAACGCGCTTATGACAATCCGAAGTTTGTTGAAGACATGGTGCGTGATGTGGCGGCTCAGCTCAATGATGAAAAACGCATTGTGAAATATGTGGTTGAATCTGAAAACTTTGAGAGTATTCACAACCATAGTGCATATGCCTTGATCGAGAGAGACAAACGCGTTCAGTAATCTGTTTTGACAAAGTTTCAGTGTAGGCTAACATCGATTTCGATGTTAGCGAAGCGGCCGAAACTAAAACTTCGAGCCCATCCACAATCATAGCGCCTATGCGCTGATTGAACGCGATAAGCGCGTCAGCTAATCACGACGCATCGTATAAAAACAGCCCGTTCACGGGCTGTTTTTATTTCTGCAGCGTATTAATGACTAAACATGCCGTTACGGGCATAAGGCTGCGACAAATGTAACCCCAAAGCCACAATGATGGCGCCTAGCAGCGGGAATAAAGCGGCCAAAGTAAAGGTTAGTTGTCCACCCAAATATTGCAAGGCAAAGCCGCCTAGCAAGCCACCTAAAGCGCCACCCACACCATAAGCAACACTGTTATAAATCGCTTGTCCTTTGGCCTGATGGCGACCATTAAAGTATTGCGTCACAACCTCTACCGAAGCGGCATGGAAGCTGCCAAAAGTGAAGGCGTGCATGGTTTGCGCTAGCAACAGTAGTATTAACTGATCTGGTACCAGGCCCATCATGGCAAAACGGACCACGCCTATCAGCAGGCTGGCCAGTAAAATAGTTTTGAGTTTGAAGTGCGTCATGATCCATGGCATTTTCATAAAAATACCAATCTCGCAAATCACGCCTAGCGACCACAACCAACCTATCATGCCTTTGCTGTAGCCGTGCTCAGCCAGGTAAATCGAGTAGAAGTTATACATGAGGCCATGCGCCGTCACCATCATAGCGCAGCCTATCAGCAGTGACATCACAGCAGGTTGCTTGAGAATCTGCCAAACAGAAAAGTCGTCATGCGCATGTGGCGGCACGTGGGCTTCCGGCAGTTTCCAGGTCAGGCCAAACAGGGTGCATTGCACCAACAGGATAAACCAGAGCAAGCTACCAATGCCAAACCAGTCCGTCAGATAGCCTAGTAATATCGAAGCCACGATAAACCCCCATGAACCCCACAACCGGATTTTGCTGTAATGGCCATTGGTCGAGGCCAGATGCGCGAGTACCAATGATTCAGACAAGGGTAAGGTCGAGCTGGTAAACAAGCTCAGGGCCACCATGACCACAAACATGGTAGTGAAATCATGTGCCCAGAAAATTGCAACAAACCCCAGCAGTCCCAGAAAGGCTGTCGTGCGAATCCAGCGCACACGTTGCCGGGTATGGTCAGCCAACCAGCCCCAAAGGTTAGGTGCAATAATTCGGCTAAGCTGGAACAGTGACATCAGGATACCAATGTCTGCCGGAGAGAAGGATTCTGATGTCAGGTATAAGCCCCAATAAGGAACAAAAGCACCGACGAAAAAATAGTAAATAAAATAGAAACGCGAGAGATTAAAGTGTAAAGCGTGACTCATGACATACTCGCGTTTGTGTGAATATCGCTCAAGACCATGACATGAGCAGAAAAGAGTTTATTACAACCTGGGAACGCTGGAATTCACGTCTGCATTCTGGCCACGGTTGCGCAAGGCATGATCCATCAGCACCAATGCCAGCATAGCCTCTACAATCGGTGTCGCGCGGATACCTACACACGGATCATGACGGCCAGTAGTTTGCATCATGACAGCCTCGCCTGCCTGATTAATGGAGTGACGCTGTTGCGGGATGCTCGAAGTCGGCTTGAAGGCCACATTGACGACAATATCCTGCCCGCTTGAAATCCCACCCAAAATGCCACCGGCATGATTGGTCGCAAAACCTTCAGGCGTCAGCTCGTCACTATGGACACTGCCACGCTGTGCAATGGAATCAAATCCGGCGCCAATCTCTACCCCTTTCACGGCATTAATGCCCATCATGGCATGCGCAATATCGGCATCCAGTCGGTCAAATACTGGCTCTCCGAGGCCGACGGGGACTTTTTCTGCCACGACCGTTATCTGCGCTCCCACAGAATCACGCTCACTGCGGATCTGGTCCATATAAGCTTCCAGTTGCGGCAGGATTTCGATATTCGGAGAAAAGAAAGCATTGCCCTCTTGCGATAACGCTTCCCAACTCACAAATGGAACCTTGATCTCGCCAATCTGGCTTAAATACCCACGAATTTGTACACCATACTGCTGCTTGAGCCATTTTTTGGCAATCGCGCCTGCGGCCACCCGCACGGCGGTCTCACGCGCACTGGAACGGCCACCGCCACGATAGTCACGGATGCCATACTTTTGTGTGTAGGTATAGTCGGCATGGCCGGGACGGAAGGTCTCCATGATCTTGCTGTAATCCTGCGAACGCTGGTCCGTATTACGGATGAGCAAGCCTATCGGGGTGCCGGTGGTTTTACCTTCAAAGACCCCTGACAGAATTTCAACTTCATCTGCCTCAGCGCGCTGTGTGACATGCCGGGAAGTC
>DATMSK010000254.1:0-19790 GCA_035565395.1 Methylophilus sp.
ATGATGGCCGACTTCATGCGCAATCACATAGGCTTGGGCAAAATCACCAGGTGCTTTAAATCGCTCTTGAAGTTCCTGGTAAAAACTCAGGTCGATATAGACTTTCTGGTCCGCCGGGCAATAAAACGGCCCCATCGCAGCTTGCCCCTGCCCACAAGCGGTTTGCGTTGCGCCGCCAAAAATCTCCAGATTCGGGGCTGTGTATTGCTGCCCTGCGTCTGCAAAAGCTTTTTGCCAGACCTGTTCTGTACTCCAAAGCACGCGTGAAACAAACTTCACTTTTGGATCACTGCTATCTGCAGGCACGGCTTGAGACTCGGCGGCTGGTTGCGCCTGCTGAGCAATATTGAGGACCAGGTTAGGATCCACGCCAAAATACATGGCTACCAGCGCAATCGCAATGGTGCCTATGCCTATGCTGCGTCCTCCCAGCACGCTGCGACCACGGCTGTCTTCAACATGCTGGCTTTCTTCCAAATCATCCAAGCGCACAAGAATCTCCTGACCAGTGATATTGAAAAATGTTGAGGGAATGTGATTACTTTAGCATGCAGCACTGATAAAATCACACCATGTTTACTGGGATTATTCAAACCGTCGGCAGGATTGCCGAAGTCGTTCCTCATGGTGAAGATTGCGCACTACGCATTGAAGCTCCGGCATTAGGAATGGAAGATGTTCAACTGGGTGACAGCATTGCCGTCAATGGCGTTTGCCTCACCGTCACCGACTTCAACTCAAGCAGCTTTCAGGTCATGGTTTCAAAAGTCACGCTGGACGTGACCACGGGTTTGGGCCAAGCTGGCCCGGTTAACCTCGAAAAAGCCTTGCGCCTGGCAGACCGGCTTGGCGGCCACCTGGTGACAGGCCATGTAGATGGCATCGGGACGATTACCGCGCTGCAAGAAGTGGGCGAATGCTGGCTACTCAAGATACGGGCGCCGCACGCCATCAGCAAATACATCGCCAAAAAAGGCTCATTGTGTGTCAATGGCATCAGTCTGACCGTCAATGAGATCGATCAGGATGAAGTCAGTATCAACCTGATTCCACACACCATGCTGCATACTGTTATGCAGTATGCCAAGGCCGGCGACCCGGTCAACCTCGAAATTGATTTGATTGCACGCTATGTCGAGCGTATGCAAGCATGGGAGCAAGAATAATGTCGGCACAAATCAGCCCTATCGAAGCGATTGTCGCCGATATCCGTGCAGGCAAGATGGTCATCCTGGTCGATGACGAACACCGTGAAAACGAAGGTGATTTTGTCATTGCCGCCGAATTCGTCACCGCAGAGCACATTAACTTCATGGCCAAATATGGCCGCGGCCTGATCTGCCTGACCCTGACCGAGCAACGCTGCCGCCAGTTGGACTTGCCGCCTATGGTGCAGAAAAATGGCACGCGCTTAGGCACCAATTTCACCGTATCGATCGAAGCGGCCGAAGGTGTCACTACCGGTATTTCAGCCGCGGACCGTGCCACAACCATACGCGCAGCGATTGCCAAACAAGCCAATGCGGGCAGCATTGTCAGTCCCGGCCATATCTTCCCATTATCGGCCATGAATGGTGGCGTACTGGTACGTGCCGGACATACCGAAGCAGGTTGTGACCTGGCGCAATTAGCAGGCTGTGAGCCAGCCAGTGTGATTTGCGAGATTCTAAAAGATGATGGTGAAATGGCACGTCTGCCCGACCTGATGCAAGTCGCGGCCGAGCACGATATCAAAATCGGCACCATTGCCGACCTGATCCACTACCGTGCCGCGCACGAAACCCTGATTGAGCGCAACGCCGAACGCAATATTGAAACCGTTTTCGGCCCTATGCGCCTGATTGCCTACCGTGACAATATCGCTCAAGAAACACATCTGGTGCTCATTAAGGGCGACCCGCAAACCAGTGATGAAGCACTGGTGCGTGTGCATGAACCATTGTCCATGATAGACCTGCTGGATAGCAGCCATCAGGCACATAGCTGGAACCTGTTGCATGCCATGCGTACCATCAGCACCGCGCCTTGCGGGGTGATTGTGCTGATTAACCATGACGAAGATGGATTAGGGCTCACGGACCGCATTCTGCGTGCCGACCAGAAAATGGTTGTCAATCAGGAGTTGCGCAATTACGGTATCGGCTCGCAAATACTGATCGACTTGGGTGTCAAAAAAATGCGCCTGATGGCCGCCCCGCGAAAAATGCCGAGTATGGATGGCTTTGGCCTGGAAATTACCGGTTACCTGAGTGCAGAAGAAGCCAGCCCAATATGAGTGAACAGTTAACGTTGAACAATGATGAGGCCCGCCTCAACCTGACCGGTCAAATCCTGATTGCCATGCCTGCCATGGAAGACCCCTATTTTAGTAAAAGTGTGATCCTGGTGTGCAATCATGACCAGGACGGAGCCATGGGCATGATACTCAATCATCCCTTGCAACTGAATGTTGGCGACCTTTTTGAACAATTACAAATGAACTGTGACGCCCCACACCAGGAAGAACGCCAGGTGCATTTTGGTGGACCAGTACAGGTTGAGCGAGGTTTTGTACTACATACCCCGGCAACTGAATTCAATACGACGTTAGACCTATCTGAAGGACTGGCCATGACCTCTTCCAAAGATATTCTGGAAGCGGCTGCCCGCGATGAAGCGCCACCCGAGATGTTTATTGCGCTGGGTTATACGGGCTGGTCAGCAGGTCAACTGGAAGAGGAAATTCAGTCCAATACCTGGTTAACCCTGCCGCTGGCGGATACGCAACAGTTGCACAAACTGATTTTCAAACTACCCAATGATGACAAGCTCTCCTGGGCCATGCAACAGTTGGGTGTGGATTTCGCCACCCTGTCCGAGGTGGCTGGTCATGCCTGATGCGGTCAAGCACGGCAAACAGCCCCTTAATCAAAGCCATTTACCGATTACCCAACGCCGCTATCCAGAGATCAGTGGTAGCGTAATTGCGTTTGACTTCGGTGAAAAACGCATAGGTGTTGCTATCGGCGATACGCTGCTCAAACTGGCACATCCGCTACTCACGATAGAGGCCGAGGAAAATGCCGCCAAGTTTGCACAGATAGAGGCTCTGCTCAACGAATGGCAACCGGCACTGTTGATCGTAGGCCTGCCTATGTCCCTGGAAGGTGAGGCGCATGCAATGACAGCGCTGGCACAAAAGTTTGCCCAACGTCTGGAAGGCCGGTTTAACCTGCCAGTCATGATGGTCGATGAGCGCCTGTCTTCCGCTGAAGCCGCACAATCATTGCGTGAGGCAGGCATCAAGGGTCGCGCGCAAAAACCGTTGCTGGACCAGGTAGCCGCGCAAACTATATTACAATCTTATTTTGATGCCTATCACGGACGTGTGTAACACAGGACGCTTATGACATTACCTGACCCCGAACAATTACTGGATCATTTATACCAGCAAATCAAACCGCTTATACAGGAAGATACCGCCCTGGTTGGGATCTATACCGGGGGCGTCTGGCTGATGGAGAGGTTACTCAAACGGCTACAAACCGAGCTGGGACATGACATCCTGTTTGGCAAGCTGGATGCTGCCATGTACAGGGATGACTACGCACAACGCGGCTTGAAAACCACCGCGCATCCGGGCTATATCCCATTCGACGTGAATGGCAAGCATATCATCCTGATTGACGATATTTTTTATACGGGCCGCACGACACGCGCGGTCATGAATGAACTGTTTGACTATGGCCGCCCGGCTTCGGTAAAACTCGCAACCCTGATTAACCGTGGCGGTGCCCAATTACCTATCCGGCCAGACATGGTAGGTGCCGACCTGCCTTTGCAGGCACATCAATCCTTTGACCTGGCCATGAACACGCTGGGGCGGCTAAGCCTCAGTGTTTCCGAATCTGATCCGTCTGCAACCAAACCGTCAGCAAATAGTGGAACCGACGCCCATGTATAACCCGCAACTCAACGCGCAGGGACAACTGCAACACCTGCTCAGCATCGAAGGCTTGCCCAAACGTATCCTGACCGATATTTTGGACACAGCCGAAAACTTTGTTGGTGTCGCCGAACGCGAAGTCAAAAAAGTGCCGCTACTCCGTGGCAAGACGGTGTGTAATATCTTTTTTGAAAATAGTACCCGCACCCGCACGACCTTTGAAATCGCTGCCAAGCGCCTGTCAGCGGATGTACTCAACCTGAATGTAAGCACCTCTTCGCAGTCCAAGGGCGAAACCATTCTGGATACAGTGAACAACCTGATTGCCATGCACGCAGACATGTTTGTGGTACGTCACCAGCAAAGTGGCGCTGCGCATTTTATTGCGCAACATGTGCCACCACATATCAGCGTGATTAATGCCGGAGACGGCCGCCACGCACATCCCACTCAAGGCTTGCTGGATGTATTCACCATCCGCAAATACAAACCAGAAATGCATAATCTGCGTGTGGCGATTGTGGGGGATGTTTTGCACTCACGCGTGGCACGCAGTGAAATCCATGCCCTGACCACATTAGGCGTGCCGGAAATTCGCGTCATTGCACCACGCACCCTGCTGCCTACTGATGTCGAAAAGCTGGGTGTGCAAGTGTTCCACAATATGGAGCAAGGATTAAAAGACGTAGATGTGGTGATGATGTTGCGCTTGCAAAACGAGCGCATGTCCGGCGCCCTGCTGCCAAGCTCACAAGAGTTCTTCCAGACATTTGGCCTGACCCCTGAGCGCCTGGCGCTCGCTAAACCGGATGCCATCGTCATGCACCCCGGCCCGATGAACCGTGGCGTAGAAATTGATTCAGCCGTGGCAGATGGCAAACAATCGGTCATTCTGCCGCAGGTCACATATGGTATCGCAGTCCGCATGGCGGTGATGGCAATTCTGGGGGGAGGCAACGCCGCATGAATATCGTAATTAAACAAGGCCGCCTGATGGATGCCAGCCAGTCACTGGACCAGGTCAAGGACCTTTATATCAGTGCAGGCAAAATCGTCGCCATCGGTGAAGCGCCCGCAGGCTTTAAAGCTGACCAAACGCTGGATGCCAGTGGCAAATGGGTGTTACCCGGCCTGGTCGACTTGTGCGCACGTCTGCGCGAACCTGGTAGCGAGTACAAGGCGACGCTCTTAAGCGAACTACGCGCCGCCATGGCTGGTGGCGTCACCAGCCTGGCCTGCCCGCCAGACACCGACCCGGTGCTGGATGAGCCTGGACTGGTCGAAATGCTCAAACACAGGGCCAAATCACAGGCACTGGCGCATGTGTATCCACTGGGAGCTGTCACACGCCAGCTAGAAGGCCAGTTACTCACTGAAATGTACGCCTTAACTGCCGCCGGCTGTGTCGGCTTTTCGCAGGCAGACACTGCCATTGTCGATACGCAAGTCCTATGGCGCGCCTTTGAATATGCCGCTTCTTTTGGCTATACCCTGTTTATGCGTGCCGAAGATCCTTATCTAGCCAAAAATGGTGTCGCCCAGGATGGCGAAGTGGCTTCCAGATTAGGCTTGAAAGGCATTCCTTCTGCGGCAGAAAGCATCGCTTTGCAAACCATGCTGCGTATTGCGCAAGCCACTGGCGTCAGATTGCATATCGCCCGCGTCTCTACCGCAGAATCTGTGGAATTGATCCGCCAGGCCAAACAATCCGGCATGCAAGTCACGGCAGATGTCAGCATCCAGCATTTGCACCTGACTGATATGGACATTGGCTTTTTCGACGGCATGGTTAATCTGAAACCACCAGTGCGCACTCAACGCGACCGTGATGCCCTGCGCGCAGGTTTGGTGGATGGTACGCTGGATGCAGTTTGCTCTGACCATACACCGGTAGACGATGACGCCAAAGCTTTACCATTTGCTGAAGCGCATCCAGGCGCCTCCGCACTGGAACTGCTGTTGCCATTGACCTTGAAATGGGCGGCCCAAGCCAAACTGGCACCCGTACAAGCCTTACAAAAAATCACGCAAATCCCTGCTGATATCCTTGGAATCAAGGCAGGCAATTTGCAGCTAAATAGTATCGCCGACGTCGTGATCTACGATCCGGAGATGGAGTGGCGTGTGGATGGTCGCGTACTCGTCAGCCAGGGCAAGAATACGCCTTTTGTGCACCATGCACTCACCGGCAAAGTCACAGCCACCCTGACGCAAGGAAACTTGGTCTTCCAGCAAGAAACACTAAAGCTGGCGCATCATTAGCGGTTATTCAAAAAACAAAACGCCTGGGATGCATGACCACATCCCAGGCGTTTTTTTGGATGGCTAAACAAGCGATTTACAGAATATCCAGGTTAGAGATTTGGCTCCGTTCCTGGTTCTCAGGATTCATGACTTTGCTGTTAAGTTTAAACTTGAGGCGCAAATCATTGACAGAATCCGCATTACGCAAGGCATCGTCATAACTGATCTGGCCAGACTCAAACAAATCAAACAAGGCCTGGTCAAAGGTCTGCATGCCCAGCTCACGGGATTTAGCCATGATTTCCTTGATCGCATGTACATCTCCCTTGTAGATGAGGTCGGAAATCAGTGGTGAATGCAGCAACACTTCTACCGCGGCGACCCTACCAGTGCTATCCAGCTTGGGAATCAGACGCTGGGAAGCGATACAACGCAGGTTGAGTGACAAATCCATCAGCAACTGCTGCCTGCGCTCTTCAGGGAAAAAGTTAATAATCCTGTCCAAGGCCTGGTTGGTGCTGTTGGCGTGCAAGGTTGCCAGGCATAAGTGACCGGTCTCGGAGAAGGCAATCGCATAATCCATGGTTTCGCGGTCGCGGATTTCACCAATCATGATCACGTCCGGCGCCTGCCGCAACGTGTTCTTGAGCGCAGCATGCCAGCTCTCAGTATCCACACCCACCTCACGCTGCGTCACAATACAGTTTCTGTGGCCGTGAATAAATTCGACCGGATCCTCAATGGTAATAATGTGACCATAACTACTTTCGTTACGGTGTCCTAGCATGGCCGCCAGAGAGGTCGATTTGCCAGACCCTGTGCCGCCGACAAAAATGATCAGGCCACGCTTGGCCATCACCACATCCTTGAGGATAGGCGGCAGATTAAGATCATCAAACTTGGGAATATTGGTATTAATGACACGGAACACCAAGCCCACGGCACTGCGCTGGATAAAGGCATTGACCCGGAAACGGCCAACAGAAGACATGCTGATGGCAAAGTTGCACTCCAGTGTCTCCTTAAATTCCTGCGCCTGCTTGTCGTTCATGACTGTACGCGCAATCTCTGCCGTTTGCTGGGTATTCAGTGTTTGCGAGGAAACTGGTGTCAGCTTGCCGTCGATTTTCATCGCAGGCGGGAAACCTGCGGTAATAAACAAATCTGACGCCTTACGCGTGATCATCAGCTTCAGCAAGTCGTTGACGAATTTCTCCGTCTGGGCGTGATCGCCCACTGTTTGCGTACCATCCATCTGGTTAGCCGATGATAGTGTCACGGTTTGCAGCCTTTGTGCGCGCTTCGGCGGCACTGATCACATTACGTTTCACTAGGTCTTGCAGGTTTTGATCCAGTGTTTGCATACCCATGCTTTGGCCGGTCTGGATGGCAGAATACATCTGGGCGATCTTGTTTTCGCGGATCAGGTTACGGATGGCCGGGGTCCCCATCATGATTTCATGCGCGGCAACACGGCCCTGCTCATCCTTGGTTTTACAAAGGGTTTGTGAAATCACGGCACGGAGAGACTCAGACAGCATAGAGCGAACCATTTCTTTTTCAGCCGCCGGGAACACATCGACCACCCGGTCTATCGTCTTGGCAGCAGAGCTAGTGTGCAAAGTACCAAACACTAGGTGACCGGTTTCAGCCGCCGTTAACGCCAGGCGTATGGTTTCCAGGTCACGCATCTCACCCACCAGGATGACATCCGGGTCTTCACGTAACGCTGAACGCAGGGCGTTTTCAAACGACTGCGTATGCGGTCCCACTTCACGCTGGTTAATCAGCGATTTTTTAGACGTATGCACAAATTCGATCGGGTCTTCCACGGTCAGCACGTGTGACATCTGTGTTTCATTGATGTAGTCAATCATTGCTGCCAGCGTGGTGGACTTACCGGAACCGGTCGGGCCAGTGACCAGCACGATACCGCGTGGCGTATCTGCAATATCCTTGAACACTTTGGGTGCATTGAGCTCGTCCAGCGTCAGTACCTTGCTCGGAATGGTACGGAACACCGCACCGGCACCGCGTTGCTGGTTAAAGGCATTGACCCGGAAACGGGCCAGGTCAGGAATCTCAAACGAAAAATCGCATTCCAGCGTCTCTTCATACACTTTGCGCTGACTGTCGTTCATGATGTCATACAGCATGCGGTGTACTTCGGCATGCTCCATAGCAGGCAAATTAATTTTTCGCACATCGCCATGCACGCGAATCATCGGTGGCAGGCCGGAGGACAAATGCAAGTCCGACGCTTTATTTTTGACTGAAAATGCCAATAAATCTGAAATATCCACAATCGACTCCAGTGATTATTTATATAATGTTGCTTTCGTTTTTTGTATTCTTAGTGTTTAACCACTTGCTTTCAACCATACGCGCTACATCGTCGCCATGACTGCTATTTCCGACAACCTCGCTTTGATCCACCAACAGATTGCTGACGCACGGGCACACTTTAATGCGCCGCAAAACGTCACGCTGTGTGCAGTCAGCAAGGCGCAACCTGCTGAGGCTATCCGCGTCGCTTACGAGGCTGGGCAAACCGTTTTTGGCGAAAACTACCTGCAAGAAGCCTTGGCTAAACAGGAAAAGCTACAGGACTGTGCAATAGCATGGCACTTTATCGGCCCGATTCAAAGCAATAAAACACAGCCAATTGCCCGTCAATTCGCCTGGGTACACTCGGTTGACCGCCTTAAAATTGCACAACGCCTGTCAGATGCACGCCCGCTTGAGCTTGCGCCACTGAATATTTGCCTACAAGTCAATATCAGCGAAGAGGCAAGCAAAAGTGGTGCCAGTGGTCAGGAGCTATTGGAACTCGCCTTAAATATCAAACAGTTGCCGCGCTTGCAACTACGTGGTTTGATGGCAATTCCAGCACCTTGCAGCGATATTGAGCAGCAGCGTGACCAATTTCGGCAGGTGCGCGCATTATTTGAGCAATTGAACAATCATGGCCTGCAACTGGATACCTTATCTATCGGTATGAGTGGTGATTTTGCAGCGGCCATTGCCGAAGGCGCCACATTGGTACGCATAGGCACCGCTATTTTTGGTGCGCGTACAAAACCTTTTTCTAAAGACTCAGTGAACCAAGGAACCTGACCCCCATGCAATCATTCTCAGCGGCACGCATTGCCTTTATCGGCGGCGGCAATATGGCACAGGCCCTCATGATAGGCCTGCAACAACGCGCATTCGCCATGCAGAACATCACCGTGATTGACCCGGACACAGCCAAGCACGAACATTTGCAAGCAACGCTAGGTGTTAATACCAGCGCCAGCCTGACTACAGGATCACTTGCTGTTGATGTAGTCGTACTGGCCGTTAAACCGCAACAACTGCACAGTGTGGCACAAGCCCTGGCGCCTTTATTGCAATCTCAATTAGTCGTTTCGGTGGCAGCGGGGATACGCACGGCAGATTTAAGCCGCTGGTTAAATGGTTATACAACCATCATCCGCACCATGCCAAATACACCTGCCCAGATTCAGTCCGGCATCACTGGCGCGTATGCCTTGCCAGCTGTCACGCAAGCGCAGCGGGAGATCGCAGATGCCATGCTACAAGCTGCCGGAGAAGTGGTTTGGCTGACAGATGAAGACCAACTGGATGCGGTCACAGCCATTTCAGGTAGCGGACCAGCGTATGTATTCCTCATGATAGAGGCATTGGCCGCCGCGGGCCTCAGTTTAGGTCTGAGTGAAGCCCAATCGCTGCAGCTGAGCCTGGCCACCTTTAAAGGTGCCAGCTTACTGGCAGCTGGCAGCACTACACCTGTCGCCACCCTGCGTGAACAAGTCACCTCCAAAGGCGGCACGACCGAACAGGGGCTGCTCAGTATGCGCCAGCACGATATTCATGGCATGATGCAGCATGCCGCAGAACAAGCCGCACGCCGCGCCAAAGAACTGGGTGATCAACTGGGAGCACAAGCATGATGTTGCAAAACATGACAACTTTTTTACTGAATGCCGTGTTTGGCATCCTGACGTTTTTACTGGTATTGCGTTTTCTGATGCAATGGACACGCACTTCATTCCAGAATCCACTGGGGCAGATGACCATGGCACTCACCGATTTTATGGTGAAGCCTGCCCGCAAGATCATCCGGCCAGCCAGACAATGGGACATGTCTACGTTGTTGCTGGCATTACTGATGCAGATTGTGTTGTTCGCACTCTTAACATTGTTGGCTGGCGCACCAGCTTCGCCATTCTTCTGGATATGGCAAGCCATATTTGGCGTGCTGGGGCAAATCGTGGATGTGTTTTTCTATGCGATATTACTGATGGCCATTTTAAGCTGGGTGAATCCTTACAGCTCGATTTACGGTGTCTTGAACCAGCTGTCGTCCCCTATCCTGGATCCATTGCGCCGCGTGCTGCCTCAGATTCAGGGCTTTGACTTTTCAGCCCTGGTGGCGCTGATATTGCTGCAGATGATTAGCCACATTGTCCTGCCCGGCCTGGCTGCCGGCATCTTGTAAAGTATCTCGAGAGCGTCAACTCGCTCTCGAGATTACATCCACACGATATCGAATTCTTCCCGCCCATACTGGGTGTCCGGGTGCAGCGAGAGTGGTTTTTTAATAAAGTCTGACAAATTCGCCAGGCTTTGTGACTCTTCATCACCCAGCATGTTAATCACTTCTGGCGATGCCAGTATCTTGAATTCCTTGGCGTTTCTGAACTGCTTGGACTCGCGTAACAACTCACGCATGATCTCGTAACAAATGGTTTGCGCCGTTTTGAGCTCGCCACGGCCCTGACAGACCTGGCAAGACTCACACAGCAGATGCGCCAGGCTTTCGCGCGTACGTTTACGCGTCAACTCCACCAGGCCCAATGCCGAAAAACCATTCACATTGATGCGGGCTCTATCCAGCATCACAGCTTTGCGCAACTCTTCCAGCACAGCTTCGCGTTGCGCATCCTCATCCATATCAATAAAGTCGATGATGATAATGCCACCCAGGTTACGCAATCGCAGCTGGCGAGCAATTGCCTGCGCCGCCTCCAGGTTGGTTTTAAAAATCGTATCGGACAGGTTCTTGCCACTGACAAAGCTACCGGTATTCACATCTACCGTGGTCAGTGCCTCGGTCTGGTCAAAAATCAGGTAGCCGCCAGACTTCAGCTCTACTTTGCGCGCAAGAGCCTTTTCGATCTCGTTTTCAATATCGTAAAACTCAAACAGCGAACGCTCGCCCTTGTAGTGCGTCAAGGGTTTTACCGCATGCGACACATATAACTCGGCAAACTCTTTCAGGCGCTCAAACATCTCGCGGGAGTCCACGCGGATACTGGTAGTTTCAGTACACACGACATCGCGCAGAATGCGGCGTGGCAGGCTCAGGTCATAAAAAATGAGTGATCGTTCGCCAACCTTGGTGCTTTCTGCCTGAATCTTGCTCCAGACTTTGCGCAAATATTCAATATCGGCCAGCAACTCTTCATCCGTCGCATTTTCTGACATGGTACGGATAATGTAGCCTCCTTCACGCTCCTCGGGTAACAAACCCAGCAGACGATTGCGTAAGAATTCCCGCTCCTCTTCGATATCAATGCGCTGGGAAACACCGATGTGTTGCTGATAGGGTAAATAGACGAGAAAGCGTCCGGCAATACTGATTTCTGTCGTCAACCGCGCACCTTTGGTACCGATGGCTTCCTTGATCACCTGCACGATGATTGATTGCCCTTCGTGCAATACCTCCTGAATCGGGCGCTCCTTCTTGATATCGCCTTCCTCAGCATGGCATTCCATGATATCGGCCGCATGCAGAAAGGCAGCTCGCGGCAATCCGATCTCAACAAAAGCAGATTGCATCCCCGGTAATACACGCACCACAGTCCCACGGTAGATATTACCGACAATCCCCAGTGAAGAAGCCCGCTCAATATGCAGCTCTTGTACGACACCTTGTTCCAGAATCGCTACCCGCGTCTCCTGCGGCGTGACATTAATCAATACTTCTTGCGCCAATGACATATTGCTTTACCCGATCCCGATCATTATCTTTTGTGCAAAGTTTACCATGCGTGCAGCAACTGCGCCGTTTCATGCAAAGGCAAACCCATCACGCCGCTATAACTACCATCGATACGTGCAATCCAGGCCCCCGCACGCCCCTGTATGCCATACGCGCCCGCTTTATCCATAGGTTCACCAGAAGCCACATACGCTTCCAAGACTGTCACCGGGATCTGCATCATTTCTACTTTGGTACTATTGAGCAAATACCGTAACTGCCCAGCTTGATACACTGCGACTGCGGTATGCACCATATGAATACTGCCACTTAAGCGCGAAAGCATCGCCATCGCCTCACGGGCATCAGCCGGCTTGCCTAAAATATCACGCCCCAGAGCGACAGTAGTATCTGCTGCTAGAATTGCCAAGCCACGCTCTCCATGTGTCGCAGCGACTGCGAGGGCTTTTTCCTGTGCCAGCCGCAACACATAGTGTGCGGGGTCCTCACCGGGGACACTGGATTCGTCTATATCAGCAGGCGCAATCTCACACTGCACACCTAACTGAGCTAACAATTCGACCCGGCGCGGGCTGCGCGAAGCCAATATAATATTGCGTTGTTGCATATTCTTTATCGCGATTTCTATTTCAATTAAGGTCGACAAGGTAACACAAACACAGGGAGTTTTGCGCTAAAGAAAGTCCAAGTTGCGACCCAACTTGGACTAACAGGCGCTTGCCCCATTGTGTACAATAACTGCTCGCTTTCTTTTCTCATCCATACTATCCGCATGAACTCACTTGAACACTTGTTGCAGCGTGCCGAACAACTGATCACGCGCCTCGAAACCCTGCTGCCTGCCCCACCTGCCGAAACCAACTGGCAAGCGGTTGCCTGGCGCTGGGTCAAACATGGCGCACAAGGCCATTTACAAGTGGTAGCGCACCCGCATGCAGTGTTGCTGGAAGACATACAATTTATTGACCGGCAAAAAACCGAGGTGGTACGCAACACCCGGCAATTCCTGCAAGGCTTGCCAGCCAACCATGTGTTACTTACGGGGGCTCGCGGCACAGGTAAGTCATCCTTGGTCAAAGCCTTGCTCAACAGCTATGCCGAACAAGGCTTACGCCTGATAGAGGTGGAAAAACAGGACCTGAATGACCTGCCACAAATTGCACAACTGATTCGCCTACGGCCTGAAAAGTTTATTATCTTTTGTGACGACCTCACCTTTGAAGCCAACGATATTGGCTACAAAGCGCTGAAAGTCATCCTGGATGGTTCGATTGAACACGCATCACCCAATCTGCTGGTCTATGCCACCTCCAACCGCAAAAACCTGATGCCGGAGTATATGGCCGACAACCAGCCGATTATAGACAAAGGTGAAATCCGCCAGAACGACACCATAGACGAAAAAACATCGCTGGCTGAGCGTTTTGGCTTATGGCTCTCATTCTACAGTTTTGATCAGGATGAATACCTGAGCATTGCCGAACATTGGCTGAAAACCTTTGGTATCGCCATGGATGAAGCTGCCCATCACGCCGCCTTGCAGTTTTACCATACCCGTGGCGCCCGCAGCGGCCGTGTCGCTTACCAGTTTGCCAAAGACTACGCCGGCCAACTGCAACTGAAGTCCTGACCATCATGACAAAACTCGTTCAAGTCGCGGTTGCGATACTCATGCAACCCAATGGTGAATACCTACTCGCAAACCGCCCTAGCGGCAAAGGCTGGGCCGGCTGGTGGGAGTTTCCTGGCGGCAAGATTGAAGCCTGCGAAACGCCAGAGCATGCTTTGATCCGTGAGTCGCAGGAAGAACTGGGTATTACCCCAACGCAAATACAGCCATGGATCAAACGCCGCTACGATTACCCGGCCACACATGATGCCGAAGCCAAAACTGTATTGCTGCATTTCTTTTTTGTCTACGCGTGGCAAGGCGAATTGCAAGCACGCGAAGGCCAGGAGTTTGCCTGGCAACATCCACAAAAGCTCAATGTCACCCCGGTGCTGCCCGCCAATGCGCCCATTATGCAAGCCCTGAGCATGCCGCCGGTGTATGCCATCAGCAATGTGTCGGAAATGGTCGTACCTGCATTCTTGCAAGCACTCAAGCAGCAACTTGAGCAAGGCCTGCAACTGCTGCAAATCCGTGAGCCACAGCTTAATGACACAGCAATCGCCAAATTAAGCGAACAGGTATTACAGCTATGCGCCCATTATGACTGCCGCTGCCTGCTCAACGGTAGTCCCGAGCAAGCCCTACAACTTGGCTACCACGGCGTACATTTAAATAGCCAGCGTCTGATGGCACTCACACAAAAGCCGGATAACTTGTTAGTGGGTGCCTCTTGTCACGATGTAGAGCAACTGCAACAAGCACAAGCCCTGCAACTAGACTTCGCCCTGCTCTCACCTGTGCTACCAACAAAAAGCCACCCTGAAGCGCCTGGATTAGGCTGGGAAAAATTTGCTGAAATGCTGAGTGGCCTGGAAGTCCCGGTGTATGCGCTGGGAGGCATGCACCTGGAACACCTATCACAGGCTCAATCCTGCGGTGCGCGTGGGATCGCAATGCAGCGAGCTATATGGTCAACAACGTGACAATCAGAGAAACTCCCCAAGGACTCGAATACATATGATCACTAAGCAACTGACGCACTAAATCATGCAACCACCTCAACCAAACAACCCTTTACACGGCGTGACACTTGAGTACATGGTCGAACAACTGGTCGAGCATTACGGCTGGGATCAACTTGCGCAAAAGGTGAATATTAATTGCTTTAAGAATGACCCATCTGTGAAATCCAGCTTGAAGTTTTTGCGGCGGACGTCGTGGGCACGGGCTGAGGTAGAGCGCTTATATCTCGAGACTTTTGCCCAAAATCACGGATGATGTTGATTGGAGCTTAATCCCCACAGCAATCGTTTCAGGTCAGGGTGCTGATTTGACCGGCATGGTGACAAACTGGTCGGTGATCTTGCCTTGTTTGTCTTTAAAACAGAGCCTAAATTTGACTTGTTCACCAGCTTTAAACGGTGTTGCCAATTCAAATAGCATCAAGTGTAAACCACCTGGTGCAAGCTTCACTGGTTTGCCAGCGGGCACCGGTAATTCTTCCATACTACGCATTTTCATGATGCCGTTTTGCATGGTCATGCTGTGCATTTCTACGGTGCCTGCACGCTCGGTTTCGGCATAGACAAGTGTGACATCTTCTGTGCTGGATAATGTGACATAGGCTGCACCTACTGATTGCCCGGGATTGGAGGCACGCACCCAGGCATCAGTGAGCTTTACCTCTGCATGTGCAATCCCCAAAAAGCCGAGCAGGCAAAGGCTGGCAACAAGACGAAGAAAGAAAGCTGTTTTATGCATGGTCAAACTCCTGGCAGCCAGCTATTCTGGCTCGTATAAATCAGGTGCCGTGCTATCTGGAATACGGAATTTCTCTGTAGCCCAATCACCCAAATCAACCAGTTTACAGCGCTCACTGCAAAATGGCCGGAAAGGGTTGGCAGGAGAATACTCGGTGGTTTCACCGCAAGACGGGCAGGCCACTTTACGTGCTTTGACTGCAGGCTGCGTCAATTGTGGCCAGCTCCGGTAAAGTTACAGATAATCATCTTGAACGAGATATCCTGGTCACAGCCTTTAGGGCGCTGCACAAAATCCAGTTTCTGGAAGCGGATATTAATGGCGTATTTGTTGGCACTGACTTCAGGGAAGCATTCGTCGTGGTCAATTTCAATGCGTAATAATTGCGCAGGTTTATGCCCTGACAATTGCTGCTGATAGGCGCCATGATGCGCTACCAATGACAACACTTGGCCACTGCCACGCAATAATTGCAGTATCAGGCGGATCGCTTCGTACATCGGCATGAGTTTAGTAAGCCAATGATCAAAGTCTTTTTTACGGCGCTCAACACCGAGGTAAAGCCAATGCCGATAAGAAGGCAAGTCAAACTCGCATACGCCACCAGGAATACTCGTGCGTTGCTTAACGCTCATTAACCAGTCATTCTCTCGTAATGATTGCCCCAGTTTCTGATGGTCTGAGCGCAAGGCAGTTGCGCAGCGATCCAGGCCGGATAACGTACTCGCCAAGGCTTGCTGATCGATATTAGGATTATTTTGCAGGAATGATAACTGGACTTTGTGCCTGTCCAGTTCTTGTAACAGGTCGACCTTTAAATCCCCGCGATCAATCAGGTCCAGGACTTGCAGCATGGAAATCAGGGCCACATGATGACTGATCTCATGTCCGATCTCAATGTGGTGCAGCATCTTGATGAACAGATCTTCCAGGCGGAGATAGGTTCTGATGCGTTCGTTAAATGGAAACTCGTAGCTCGACACGGCAGCCTTTTCTGTCAGCTGATACTTGAAAAGTATGCAATAAAAGCCTGATTATGAAACCCTTTTCATTCACTGGCAAGTTTTAGAGAAATTTTTATGAAACTCTAGCACTTTTTCCTGCAAATTATCTAATGTTTGCTCGTTCACAATCACTGAATCCGCAATGGATAATCGCTCTTCACGGCTGCTTTGCGCAGCAATCATGGCCTGGGCCATGGTTTCAGATAACTGGCTACGCTGCACAATACGCGCCAGTTGCGTCTGTTCGTCACAATCAACGACTAATACATGATCTATCATCTGCCAATCCTCTCGACTCTCCACCAGCAGCGGAATCGCAAGAACGACATAAGCCTGCGCAGAGTACCCTGCAATCTGCCTGACAGCTTCAGCCCTGATTGCCGGGTGCATAATCTGATTCAGCTGCTCTAATGCATCGGGCTCAGCAAACACCAGTTCACGCAATTTGGCACGGTTCAAACGGCCATCAATCTCAAACATTTCATCACCAAAAGTGGTGCGCACTGCCTGCATGGCAGGACTGCCGGGCATGCTCATTTCATGCGCAATCTGGTCCAGATCTACCACTGGCACACCTAAAGCCGAAAAGTATTTGCACACCTCGGTTTTACCACTACCGATACCACCAGTGACAGCGACTACTTTGCTCATCAAAACTCCACTACGCTATAGCTACTATGGCACCAGGTAATAAGAAGCCAATGCCTGGCCATAAAACAAAGCAGCAATGCCACCTAATGCCAGAAATGGGCCAAATGGAATAGCGGTTTGCCTGGTTTTGCCTTTAAGCAGAATCAAGCCTATGCCAATCACGCTACCTACGACAGAGCTCAGCAAAATCACGGCCGGCAACAACTGCCAGCCAAACCATGCGCCGATCGCCGCCAGCAGTTTGAAATCACCATATCCCATTCCCTCTTTACCGGTGACCAGTTTAAACAGCCAGTATACAGACCATAACACCAGATAACCCGCCATCGCGCCGATCACGGCCGAAGTAAGGTCGGTAAATCCGTACTTGATATTCAGCAACAGTCCCAACCACAACAAGGGCAGCGTGATGTCATCAGGCAATAACTGGGTATCAAAGTCAATAAAGGTCAAGGCCACGAGTGCAAACACAAACACCAGGGCAAATAAGGTGAGCATGCCGTAGCCATATTGCACTCCAACAGCCAGTGACAATAATCCAGTCAGCAACTCCACCAACGGATAACGCGCGGAAATCGGGGTTTTACAGCCTTTGCAACGGCCACGTAAAAACAGGTAGCTGATGACAGGAATATTTTCCAGGGCGGTGATCTGGTGTCCGCAATGCGGACAGGCTGAGCGCGGCACAACCAGATTGTATTTGGGTTGTTCGGGTGCTGTTTGCCCTTGCAAATCCAGACAGCTGGCATGCCACTCACGCTCCATCATTTTTGGCAGGCGGTGTATCACAACATTGAGGAAACTGCCGACCAGCAAACCGAGCACTAAACAAACCGTTTGCAAGAAATGCGGCTGCGTGCGCAACAAACTCAAAACAGGCTCAAGGATTTCTGACATGATACCGATAACAAAGTTAAGGTTGCTGCATGATCTCATCGTTAATGCAAGTAAGCAAGGCTCAAAGATGGCAAAACCTGTTTAAAAGCTGCTTTTTCGGTCTTGAAAACCGCTTGCATACCGCCATTTATGTGTAAGATGGGAATAGCACTCCAGCCGAGTGACTTCGCATCCATTATCAAGTGAAGGAAGTTGCCTATGTCTGACCAAATCAAATTTACGCCACCGACTGAAGTCGAATTGAACCAGGTCGAACATCCTGCGTGGGATGAGCCTGTGATTTGTCGTGTAGAAGTCGATTTACCTGGATGGCTAACCAAACTGACCGGGCAAGCACATTGGGAGGTTTACAGCGAGGAAGAAGAAGAGAATTGCGTCAGCTTTGCCATGCGCTCTTCCCATGCACGTCACTTGCATAAAGCAACCACGCCTATTAGGGACGACATGCAAGCTGAGGTTACGCTCTACCACAACGGTTACGCAGTGGTAGATGTGGATGGCAAATCGCTATTTGACGGTGCATTAACCAACGCTACCAACGATTGCGCGCGCTTGAGCTACTACCACATGAGTGGTGAGCCTATCGCGTTGAATTAACCCTCTGAACTTCAGCCTGCCAGGAAACGGCAGGCTGCTTGCTTATTGCTGGCGACTTACCGAAAAATGAGCCAGATCCAGTAAAGCCTGTTTCGCAGGTGACTGTGTAAACACCGACAAAGCCTCACAGGCCATTTGCGCTTCTTTTTGCGCCACATCGCGCACATAATCAAACGCTTTTACGGCATGTAATATCTCCAGCACTTTATCAAGTTGCGAGACCTGCCCTTCAAGCAAAGCCTGCTTTACCAAATCAGCTTGCGCTGCAGGCGCTTGCTGTATCGCATAGAGCATGGGCAAGGTCACCTTACCTTCTGCCAGGTCGTTGCCCAGTGTTTTGCCGATTTTTTCGCTTTCACCCGTCAAGTCCAGCACATCATCAATCAGCTGGAACGCCGTGCCCAAATGCATGCCATAAGTCGCCAAACCTTGTTCCTGTTCAGCACTCACCTGGCACTGTACAGCACCCAGCCTGGTCGCGGCTTCAAATAACTTGGCAGTTTTAAAGTGAATGACTTGCAGGTAATCCTGCTCGCTGACGCCAATATTACGCACATTCAGCAATTGCAGTACTTCACCTTCTGAGATAACGTTCGTGGCATCAGCCAGAATTTCCATCACGCGCATATTCTGCAGTTTCACCATCATCTGGAACGAGCGAGAATACAAGAAATCCCCTACCAGTACGCTGGCCGGATTGCCATAGACATGATTTGCAGTGGATTTCCCACGCCGTAACTCCGAGGCATCCACGACATCATCATGCAACAAGGTCGCGGTGTGGATAAATTCAATAATGGCAGCCAGCGAATGGTGTTCGGAAGTGACGGCACCGGCCAGGTCACCAGACATCAACACCAGTGCCGGACGCAAGCGCTTGCCACCACTATGAATGATGTATTCCGAAATTTGATTAATCAGCGGAACTTGGGATGACAAAGACTGGCGAATAACGGCATCCACCTGCTGCATATCGCCTGCAATCCGCGCCAAACAAGCATTTAGAGACACTGAAACACCAATGAAAAAACAAAGTTAAAGCATACCATATCTGCGATACCTCTCGCTATGCTCAACGCACTAGAATAG
>DATMSK010000255.1:0-5185 GCA_035565395.1 Methylophilus sp.
TACGGAAGATCAAAACGAGAGACCTAACCAGCCATGACAAATCAACAAGACAGCATGCATGCTTGCCCAGCCTGTGGCTTGCTATGCGACGATATTTCGGGGGATGCGATTACCAGACAGCAGTTTTCGTGTGGTAAGGCCGCAAAATTTTATGCACGAGTGACCTCCGGTGCTAAACCACAAGTCGCCGGGCGAAGTGTGCCAATTGACGAGGCGGTCAAAGCGGCGGCAAACCTGCTTAAACAAGCCAAAGCACCATTGATAGCTGGCAGCAGCACCGATGTGCATGGTGCACGTGCACTGGTTAACCTGTCACACCGCACGGGTGCTGCCATGACACATATCAATGCCGGTAGCACCTTGCGTAACATGAAAGTGTTGCAGCACCGCGGCTGGCAGACCACCACATTGACAGAAGTACGCAACCGTTCAGATGTCATTCTGATGATAGGCACGGATGTCGTGAGCCATAACACACGTTTTTTTGAGCGAGTCGTGTGGGTGAATGACGCCATGTTTACAGAGCCTGCAGCACGCAAAATTATTTATCTGGGTGGCGATCAACTGAACACCAAGCCTGGTGTTGCGCCGGATGGGCGTGCACCTGAGGTCATTAGCTGCGCTTCTGAGTTTCTGCCAGAAGTCGTCGCCACTTTACGCGCACTTGTGATGGATAAGCCCGTGACGGCTGAAACCGTAGCAGGTGTGGCCGTGAGCAGTTTGAAAGCAGTGGCTGAGACGTTGAAAGCAGCCAAATATGCGACCTTGGTGTGGGTTTCCAAAGACTTGCATTATGACCACGCTGAGCTCACCATCGAAAACATCACCGAAACCGTGGTGGCGTTAAACCAGAAAAGCCGTGCCATGGGTTTATCCATGGGTGGCAGTGATGGTGATACGAGTGTGAATTATGCGCATACCTGGCTCAACGGTGTCATTATTGATGCGCCAGAATGGGAAAGCCATGATGCGGTGGTGTGGGTGAATAGTTACAGCCCAGATGCCATGCCGCCTGCGGGGTCGGGTCCTGTGATTGTGCTAGGTGCACCTGACAGCACATTTGACGCAGCTCCTGACGTATTTATTCCCGTGGCGACGCCCGGTTTGGATTGTAATGGCCAGCAGTTCCGTGTTGACGGTTCAGTCACCTTGCCGCTGACCGCGGCCAAACCTTCCGACTTGCCAACCTTATCGCAAGTGGTGGCCCTGATAGAAGCCCAATTACAAGGAGATTTGGCATGATTACGCTGCTCAAAAATGCCAAAGTGATAGACCCTGCGCACAATAAAGACGGGGTGGTGCAAGACATTTATATCCGCGATGGCCGCATTATCTCCAAACCGGCGGATAGCGAAAAGATCGGCCAGGTACATGATCTGAATGGCAAAATTGTGATGGCCGGTGCGATTGATATGCATAGCCATATTGGCGGTGGCAAGGTCAATATTGCCCGAATGTTGTTGCCTGAGTACCAGGCTATGCGCCAATTGGAAGAACCTGAAGCGCATATTTGCGGTGCCAATTGCAGCCACCATGCCACGCCAAACACGACCGATACTGGTATGCGCTATATCGAGATGGGCTATACCGCGGCGTTTGAGCCCGCAATCCTGGCCGTGAATGCGCGTCAGGCGCATATGGAAATGGGCGATACGCCCATGATCGATAAAGGCGGTTATGCCATGCTGGGCAACGATGATTACCTGTTGCGCCTGCTGAGCCATAATGCCGACCAGAAAACCATTAACGATTATGTAGCGTGGACATTGCACGCGACACAAACCATAGGCATTAAAGTGGTTAACCCAGGTGGCATTTCCGCGTTTAAATTCAACGAGCGCCGCCAGGATCTGGACCAACTCCACAGTTTTTACAACATCACGCCTCGCCGTATTTTGCAGGCGCTCAGTCGTGCCGTGAATGACCTGGGCATCGCCAAGCCACTACATGTGCACTGTAACAACCTGGGCGTAGCGGGTAATTTCCAGACCACGTTAGACACGATGGGCGCGAGTGATGGTATCCCCATGCACCTGACGCATATCCAGTTCCACAGTTACGGAACAGAAGGAGATAAGAAGTTTTCTTCAGCGGCAGCTAATATTGCCGAAGCGATCAATACCAACAAACATATCACGGCCGATGTCGGCCAGATTCTGTTTGGTCAAACCGTGACGGCTTCTGGTGACAATATGATGCAGCACCTGAATGCCAAGGTTGCCAACCCGAAAAAGTCAGTCATCATGGACATCGAGTGTGATGCGGGCTGCGGTGTGGTGCCTTTCAAATACCGTGACCAAAACTATGTCAACGCCTTGCAATGGGCGATTGGCCTAGAGGTGTTCCTGAGTGTCGATGACCCTTGGCGGGTATTTCTGACGACAGACCACCCGAACGGCGCGCCGTTTACCAGCTATCCGCATTTGATCCGCTTGCTGATGGATAAAACCTTCCGCAATGATGCCTTCGATAAGCTCAATCTGGACGCGCAGGCCATGAGTAACCTGAAGTCGCTGGACCGCGAATACAGCCTGTATGAAATCGCCACCATGACGCGTTCAGCACCAGCCAAGTTGATTGGCCTGCAAGACCGTGGCCATTTAGGCATAGGTGCGGCTGCCGATATTACGGTGTATACCGACCAGGCTGACAAAGAAGCCATGTTTGCCAAGCCTGACCTGGTGTTCAAGGATGGCGAACTGGTCGTAAAAGAAGGCAAGGTGGTAAAAGTGGTGTGGGGTGCAACGCATACCGCCAAGCCTGCCTTTGATACCAGTGTGGAAAAAGACATTAAGCAATATTTTGACCGCTACCACACCATGCAAATGCAAAACTTCAAAATTTCGAATGACCATATTGTGGAAGATGGCCGCAACCATGTCATTAACCATGCGCAGGGGTAACTATGGTAATTAACGGAGTAGAAATAGACGATACCTTTGCCGAAGCATTTAATATGCGCGGCACACGCATCCTGATTACCGCGCAAAATCTGCGCTGGGCCTATAACGCTGCCAATGCCATGACAGGCTTTGCCACCAGTGTGATTGGTTGCGGGGTAGAGGCGGGTATAGAGCGCGAACTGAGTGAAGATGAAACCCCGGATGGCCGCCCAGGCCTGAGCGTGCTGATGTTTGCCATGGGTAGCAAAGTGCTGATGCAGCAGCTGGAAACCCGTATGGGCCAATGTATTTTGACCTGCCCGACGGCTGCAGCCTTTGCTGGTATTGAGTCTGACGACATGATTAGCCTGGGTAAGCATTTACGCTTTTTTGGTGATGGTTACCAGGTATCCAAACAAATCCCGGATGCGAATGGCAAGCTCAAACGTTACTGGCGTATCCCAGTCATGGATGGCGAATTTTTGACCGAAGAAACCACGGGGATGGTGCGCGCCATTGGTGGCGGCAATTTCCTGGTATTAGGGGCCAGTCAGGCACAAGTGCTGACCGCGTGTGAAGCCGCGATTGATGCCATGCGCAAACTGCCTAATGTGATTATGCCTTTCCCTGGTGGCGTGGTGCGCTCTGGTTCCAAGGTCGGTAGCAAATATCCCAAAATGTTTGCCAGCACCAATTACGCGTTCTGTCCGACACTGAAGGGCGTCGTCAAGAGCGAGCTGGATCCGCGCGTGGAAAGCGTGATGGAAATTGTGGTCAACGGTTTAACCTTTGAGGATATTGCGATTTCGATGAAAGCGGGCATTGAAGCGGCTTGCAGTTTAGGCAAAGACAATGGCATTTTGCGGATTTCTGCTGGTAACTACGGCGGCAAGCTGGGCCAGCATCATTTTAAATTGCGCCCAATTTTAAGCGGGGAGGTGACCGCATGAGCCATATCGTATTAACAGCCAAGCCAATCTCGCGCAATGTGGATTGCCGCACTTTATTGCCAGTCGCCTTGCAAGGCAAAACGGTGGCTGAAATTGCCGCCATGAAGCTCGCAGCGAACTTGAGTGTGGCCGATGTATTTGAAGTCAATGTAGATACTGCGTCCGAAGCGGCGGTGGTGACATTTAAAAACACGACGGCAGCCCATCAATATATTGGTTTTGGCATGACAGCCGGGCAAATCAATGTGGCAGGCGATGCTGGTGATTTTTTAGGCGCACAATTGCAACAGGGCGTGCTGGTCTGCAAAGGCAATGCTGGCGCACGTGCGGGTGACCGTATGCGTAGAGGCATGTTGCTGATTGAAGGCAATGCCGGTGATTATTGTGGCTCGGATATGATGGCCGGTACGCTTGGCGTGCTTGGCAGCACCGGTGCCCATCTTGGTTATGGCATGAAACGGGGGACCCTGTTACTTGCGCAGACGCCTGCGCCACAAGCGACTTGGGTAGATTGTGGTTTTCATAAGCTGCCTTTCCTCAACATTCTTTATAAATCCTTCAAGCAGCTGGATAGCCGCTTTGCACAGATTAGCAGCCAGCGTGTACAGCGCTGGATGGGTGATATGGGTGGCTTGGGTAAGGCTGAAATCCTGGTCATCCAGTCTTAGCTGTCAGCTTCATCCATTCGAGATCAACGGGCCTGGTGCCCGTTTTTCTTTTTGCATCAGTGGGTTAGAGTGGTAAAATCGCGCTTTTGAAATAAAAGCTGTATTCACATGAGTCAATACCTCACCGCTGCCCTCTACAAATTCGTCACGCTGGATGACTATAAAGACCTGCAACAACCAATTTTAGAAGCGTGCCAGAAACACCAGATCAAAGGCACGTTGTTGCTGGCGCATGAGGGTATCAATGGCACCATTGCCGGTCAGCCTGAAGATATTCGGGCTGTGCTTGACTATTTGCGCCAGGATCCTCGCCTGGCTGATCTCGAACACAAGGAGTCCTGGGCAGACTCTCATCCGTTTTATCGTATGAAGGTCAAGCTCAAAAAAGAGATCGTGACCATGGGCGTACCTGAGGTAGACCCAAACCTGGTGGTAGGCACCTATGTGAAGCCGGAAGACTGGAACGCCATTATTTCTGACCCGGATGTGATTGTGCTGGATACCCGCAATGATTATGAAGTGCATATTGGCACCTTTAAGGGCGCGGTCGATCCTAAAACCACCACTTTCCGCGAGTTTCCCAAATATGTGGCTGACAACCTGGATAAAACCAAACACAAAAAGGTCGCCATGTTCTGTACGGGCGGCATCCGCTGTGAAAAGGCTTCCTCCTATATGAAGCAAC
>DATMSK010000256.1:0-6173 GCA_035565395.1 Methylophilus sp.
GCTGCATAAAAGATAGCTTCTTAAACAGGTCAGCCAAAGGCCCGGCTTGATGCGGGATAGATTGCTTTTCGACTTCATGGGCTTCAAACTCGCCCAGATCATTATTCATTTTGAATACAGCTTCTGCCTCATCGTCCGCAATCACGCCATCAAAGTCAAACGCAATCCTCAATTCAGTATCCGCTTCATCATCATAGACTTTGGATGGTAAAACCACGCCTGCTGGATAGTCTAAATCGATCGCGCTTTGCACATCTTCTTCATTGGCACTTAAAAATAATGACGTATTAAAGGCCGGAATATACTCATGCGGAGACCTGCCCGTCATAAAGCTGGCGCGGGTAATGTCCAACCCATAATGCCTGATGGATCGAAACACCCTGAGCCCTGTTTCTGGCGAGTTTCTGGATAAAAGTACCACTTCGACCGGTAACTCTGCAGGGAACGCTTTGTTAATTGCCAGAAACCTTCTGATAAAAGGGAATGCAACGCCCTTAGGGAAAGGCACATCAATATTGACTTCCTGATGCCTTCGATATTCGTCTACGCCTTGAGTTTTATAGACCTCATGCGACTCGGTTAAATCAAACAAAGCGCTTGAGGCCACGCTGATGACTAATTTTTTCTCAATCGGATAAGCCATAAACTATTATTCTTATGTATTGTTTATAGAAGCAGTTACTGCCCACGCATAAACATTTTATCCAAATCACCTAAACTTACCTGGAACCAGGTAGGACGGCCATGATTGCATTGCCCGCTTCTTTCAGTCGCTTCCATATCTCTTAATAAAGCGTTCATTTCGGTCAGTGTGAGCTGCCTGTTGGCTCTGACCGCTGCGTGGCAAGCCATGGTACCCAATACCTCATTTTGCCTTTCCAGCAGTACTCGGCTGGCACCATATTCATGCAGGTCTCGCAATACGGCGCGCGCAAGTGACACGACATCCGCATCTTGCAACATAGAAGGCACCGCACGGATTGCAATAGTCGTTGGGGACAAGGGTGCCAAATCAAACCCCAATTGATGCAAAGTATCGCTACCTTGTAGTGATTGCAGCGTGGCCACCTCGACTTTTTCAGCATAAAAACTCATGGGGATCAGTAATGGCTGAGTGGCAATATTTTGCTCGTTCAAGGCGTTTTTCAGGCGTTCGTACATAATGCGCTCATGAGCGGCATGCATATCGACCACCACCAAACCTTGCGTATTCTGGGCGAGGATATAAATTCCGTGTAACTGCCCTAGCGCAAAACCTAATGGATATTGCTGTGGCTCTACAGCTGGCTCAGGAACAAGCACTGTTTCAGTGATGGAGACAGGATTCAAATAATCCTCTGGCACATGCCGCTCAGGCGGATTACCCAAGGCACTCGTCTCGGTCGTTATTAAATCCCCATAGAGCTGGCCATAAAACTGTTGCGCCATGGCTGCCCCGTTACCTGCGCTATTAGAGGGATAATTACCACCAAAAGCGGGCCGATTTTGCAAAGGCATTTCCACCTGCTCACGCGGCATATTAAAAGTCGGCCGGAACGGATTAAATGGCGCCTGTACGGGCTGGCTGGCCTGAATCTCAGCCGAGGTTTTGCCCAAGGCTTTATGCAGGCTGTGAAAGATAAAGCGGTGCACCGCTTGTGATTCGCGAAAGCGCACTTCTGTTTTGGCCGGGTGTACATTAACATCCACCAGTGACGGATCCAGCTCCAGAAACAATACAAAAGCCGGATGCTTATCGCCATGCAATACATCCTGGTAGGCCTGTTTAATCGCGTGTGCAATCAGTTTGTCTCGCACAAAACGTCCATTCACAAACACATACTGGCTGTCACGGCTGTGGCGCTGGTAGGTGGGAGAAGCCGTCATGCCCCACAGGCGCAGCCCTCCGCTCTCTTCTTCCAGCCAAATGCTTTGCGCGGCAAACTCATTCCCGAGCACATCAGTAATACGTTGCTGTGGAGTATTGGCCGCCAGGCGCGTAATGGCTTTGCCGTTGTGCTGTAATAAAAAGCCCACATTTGGACGTGATAAGGCCACTCGGGTAAACGCATCCTCACAATGGCCAAATTCGGTATTCTCGGTTTTAAGAAACTTGCGGCGTGCCGGGGTGTTAAAGTACAAATCATGCACCTCAACGATGGTGCCAGCATCTAATGCCGCAGGACTGATATTCTGCTGATGTGTGCCTTCAGCGGAAATTTGCCAGGCATGGCTGGCAGCTTGCTGGCGACTCGTCAGCACCGTGCGTGAAATGGAGGCAATGCTGGCCAGAGCCTCTCCCCTGAAACCCAAACTACCGACTTGCTCCAGGTCTTCCAGGCTTTGGATTTTGCTGGTGGCATGCCGCGTCAATGCCAGCTCAAGCTCTTCTTTCGCAATGCCGTGGCCGTTATCAGTGACTTTCAGCAACTTCATCCCGCCCTGTTGCAAGGCAACCTGTACTTGTGTACTCCCCGCATCCACACTGTTTTCAAGCAGCTCTTTGAGCGCAGAAGCCGGACGTTCAACAACTTCGCCAGCGGCAATTTGACTGATTAATTGATCAGATAAGAGTTTAATTTGCATCTCGTCATTCTACCCGTTTTGCTAGAATGGAGGCCATGTCGCTTTCCGATTTTCAAGCCTATCTCAGCCGCTTTAGCCTCGCCCGCCAGTTGCATCGCCAGCATCACTTTTATGTTGGCCCAACCAACTCCGGTAAAACTTACCAGGCACTGGAAACATTAAGGCAAGCCAAGTCAGGCGTCTATCTGGCTCCATTACGTCTGTTAGCGATGGAGGTGCGTGACCGGCTCATGCAAGCCGGCGTACCGTGCAACCTGGTCACGGGTGAAGAGCGTCTCATGGTCCCTGGCGCGCATCATACCGCCTCGACCATAGAAATGATGCGTCCAGATCAAGCCGTCGATGTCGCGGTGATTGATGAAATCCAGATGCTGATGGACCCGGACCGCGGTAGTGCCTGGACCGCTGCTTTGCTCGGCGCACCCGCAAAGCAGGTATTTATCTGTGGTGCCAATAGCGTGACAGAAAGCTGCACCCGTGTGCTGGAGGCTCTCAATGAGCCTTATACCCTCACCCACTTGCAACGCATGACGCCATTGGTGATCGAAGAGGCCAGTATTTGCGGGGAACGTTACCATGCGGCCAAGTTACGAAAAGCTTTGCAACCAGGAGATGCGATTATTGCATTTAGCCGCAAAGATGTGCTGACCTTAGCCGCCCGTATCCGTCAATGGGGCTTTCAGGTCGCCACCATTTATGGCGCCCTGTCACCTGAGGTCAGACGCGGCGAATCTGCACGCTTTGCCAATGGTGAAGCCCAGATACTGGTCGCGACAGACGCCATTGGCATGGGCTTGAACCTGCCTATCCGCCGTATCATTTTTGCCAATATCCACAAATTTGACGGCATCGCCCCGCGCCCACTCAATGCGACTGAAATGCGCCAGATTGCCGGGCGCGCAGGCCGCCATGGTTTATACGATATTGGTTATGTCACCGTGCTCGAAGATGACGAGCAATGGCACCTGCATGAAATGCTGGGCTGTGATGACACCGTCGCCCTCTTTGCCCTACCTATTGCAGTTGGGAGCGACGATATTGAAGCACTGAGCCAGAAAATACCAACCTGGCGGCTGGCAGAGTGCGTGGAATATCTGCATGCACAATACCAACGCCAATCCGGCACAACGGTACTGAAGTCGCATGTCACGCCCTTGCAGTATCAGCAGGCATTATTGATTGATGAAACAGCTCCCAAACTGACAATGCAAGATAAATACAGGCTGATGTGTGCCCCACTGGGGATACAGGTGCCGATTGCACGGGATTATTTTGTGCAATGCATACAAGCCATCTCCAACTATCAGCCTCGCCCCTTGCCGGTGATGCCTCAATGGTTGAAAGGTCAACAGGCCGAATATCTAGAACAAGCGGAACTGATTTGCCAGCACCTGAGTTTATATAGCTGGCTGGGATACCAATACCCCAAGATTTTTCGGGATGGCGATTTGGTCGATGAAGCACGCAAAAAACTCAATGCGTTTATCAGCCGGGCGTTACGGGTGCAAGCGGGGTATGGGAAGACGCAGAGAGAAGCGGAATTGGGGCAATATCGTTAATATACTTTCTGTTTCTGGTAGCTTTTTCGCCTCTCGGCGACCATTCTTTCTTATGCTTGTCCATAAGAAAGAAGGCAAAGAACAAGACACCCTAGCTTCCGCTTGTTTCCTCCGGTGCTCTCCAAAACAAGCGGTCACGAAACTCGACCTGGCAGCTCACAAAATGCGTGAGCTGCTGCGGGACTCGAACAGTCGCTCCCTTACCCCTTGTTTAGGCTGCGCTACTCGGCGCGACAGATAGGGGCCCGAAAAGCTATGAGCGCCACCGTTTGGGTCTAAAAAGAAAAGAATTTGAGTTTTTGAACGGTTCAAATTTCAACAGTGTGCGTTTGGCGAGACAAATCCCATCCCATCACGCTGAGTAGCGCAGGCGAAGTGGGAGTTTTCGGCCATCGGCTGTTCGAGTTCCGCAACAAGTCACGAAGTGTGTGGCTTGTCAGGTCGAGTTTCGATGGCCGCCCACTTCGTTGATAACTAAGACTGCGCAGCAGTCTGTTACGGCGTAGGCTAACTCGCGTAGCGATGTTAAGCGCAGCGGCCGTAGCCAACAACGCAAGGCAGCCGAAGGACGTGTTGGCTGGGTGCCGTCTTCTTTGGTTACTTTCTGTGGGGCAAGCAACAGAAAGTAACTTGCCGAGAGGCGAAAAGATCTTATCTAATTATCGAGTTACTTTTCAACCAATACAGACTTACTTCTTAGCAAATGATGGATTCGTCGCTATATACGATTTCACACCCGATAAAATCGCATTCACCAACTTATCCTGGTAACCATCGTCGTTCAACCTCGCCTCTTCAGCCGGATTACTGATAAACGCTGTTTCGACCAGAATGGATGGAATGTCCGGTGATTTCAACACTGCAAACGCCGCTTGTTCCACATACTTGGAATGTAGGGTATTAATCTTGGCAATGCGCCCCAGCACAGCTTTACCCATACGAATACTGTCATGAATCGTCGCCGTCTGTGATAAGTCGAGCAGCGTACGTGCCAGGTCCATGTCGCGTGTATCGATCGCCACACCGCCAATCAAGTCCACCGCGTTTTCCTTTTTCGCCAAATAACGCGCGCTGGCGCTGGTTGCACCGCGCTCGGACAAGGCGAATACTGATGAACCTTTAGCGGTGCTGTTAATAAAAGAGTCCGCATGGATGGAGATAAACAGGTCTGCCTTGGCGGCACGCGCTTTTTTCACACGGTCACCCAATGGCACAAAATAATCGCCATCGCGGATCAGGATCGCTTGCATATTCTCTTCAGCATCAATTTGCTGCTTGAGTTTGCGCGCAATCGCCAGGGTGATGTTTTTTTCATGGCTACCGTTCGCCCCCCTGGCGCCGGGGTCTTCACCACCATGCCCTGCATCCACCGCAATCGTAATGATCTTTTGGCCTGGTTTAGCTTGCTTGGGTTTATCGGCAACGGCCGGCTTTTCTGCAGGTTTATCGGCGCTTGTATTGGCAGCTGGCGTCTCTGGCGCAGGTTCTTTACCCGTTACAGGAGGCGTTGCTTGCTCCGCAGGTTTGTCTTCATTGTTGCCTGGCGGTACATCCTGTAATTGTTTGGAAGGCATCAACACCGGGGTGGCAACCGCAGGTTCTGCACTACCAATGGCTGGCCCGATGCTGATTGCCAGCCGCTGTTGCGAGCTGCCAGCGTTCATGTCGGTGACCAGGGGTTTAATATCTGACCTGATATCAAAAACCACCCGGGTTGTGTGCTCGGCAAAGGGAGCAATACGGATTTTGGACAAGTAAGGATGCTGTGCATCCAGCTGTGGCGGCAATGCCTTGAGTGTGGGGCTAATGGCAACATCGTCCATGTCTATAACTACACGAAATGGATTATCCAGCGTAAACACGCGATATTTAATGGACTGGTCAACCAGCAACTCTAATTGCACCTGGTTACCATGCTGTTGCAAATTAGCCAGAATCACTTCCGCGGCATCGGCAAAACTGTTTATGGATAGCAAGACTGTCAGCAGCCATATCCTAAAAAAATTTCGAGTTACTGGCATAATCCTTCCAACGCCAGCGGATGCTGAC
>DATMSK010000257.1:0-2815 GCA_035565395.1 Methylophilus sp.
GAGTTTGTAACCCATCAGACTAAAGGTGGCAGTACAAGTTTACTGATTCATTTTTTCGTTGATTGTTACTTTTAGGAGATGTTATGAAAACCACTAATAAATTAGCCGCTGCCGCACTTTTGGGCCTGTTTACTGCTTCCGTGATGACAGCTTCACCAGCGTTTGCAGGCGAAGATAGCAAGTCCAGCTGCAACGGCAAGGACAATGCCAAGATGGAAAAAGCCAACTGCAAAACAGCAGATGGCAAAGAGAAGCATGCGTGTAAAGGCAAAAACTCCTGTAAAGGCCAGGGCGGTGATGGCAAAAATGCATGTAAAGGTCACGGTTCCTGCGCAACGGATGGTAGCAAGTAATCGGACCATTCTCTTAACCAGACTCAAAACGGCGGGGGGTATACCCCTGCTGTTTTGAGAAAGATGAGCTGACATGCAGATAGAGCATCCATCACTTTCCCTCGGTTTCGGGCTAGGGCTGAGGCCTAAGCATTATGAGTATATTTTTGAGCATCAACCCAAGGTGGATTGGTTTGAAATTATTTCCGAAAACTTTATGGATACCGATGGCAAACCAAAACGCAACCTGGCGCGCATCAAGGAGCAGTATCCGCTGGTGATGCATGGCGTATCCATGTCGATTGGCAGCATGGATCCATTGAACTCGGAGTATCTGACCAAGCTGAAAGCGCTGATGGATTGGGTAAACCCGGCCTGGATTTCTGACCACCTGTGCTGGACCGGTGTGGCGCATAAAAATACGCATGACTTGCTGCCGCTGCCTTATACCGAAGAATCGCTGAAGCATATTGTGCGACGCATACAGCAAGTGCAAGACCGCTTAGGGCGCAGGATTGCCCTGGAAAACCCGTCGACCTATCTTGAATTTAAACATTCCAGCATGCCAGAAGCGGAATTTATTGCGGCCATGGCAAAGGAGGCTGACTGCCACTTACTGCTGGACGTGAATAATGTGTACGTGACCTGTTTTAACCACCGACTGGACCCGAAAACCTACCTGGATGCACTGCCTTTGGAGCGTGTGATCCAGATGCATCTTTCCGGGCACAGCAATAAAGGACATTACATTGTGGATACCCACGATGACCATGTGATTGACGAGGTGTGGAATCTCTACAAGTATGTGGTACACAAAGCCGGGCGTATCCCGAATACTATGATTGAATGGGATGACCGTATCCCAGAGTTTCCCGTGCTGCATGCAGAGCTGGATAAGGCCAGAGCAGCCGCCAGGCATGCCGCCGAATTTACCTTGCCTCAGATTGAACTGGTTGACGATGTGCTTGTGGCTAATCACGATGTGACGCTGCTGGAGGCGCAAAACCATATGCAACAGGCGGTGATGCAGGGCGACAGGTTTGATAGCGTGCCAACGCAATGGATACGTGCCAAAAATGCTTTTGCGCCGCACGAGCAGCTCTCGGTGTATATCAATGCTTACCGCTATCGCTTATACGATGTGGTGGCGGAGGATTATCCGGTATTGAAGCATTACCTGACGGAAAAAAAATTCTCGGACCTGATGTGGGCATTTGTGGGCGAGGTGTTGCCGGATCACTTTAATATTGGCCGTTTTGCCCTCAAGCTGCCGGCGTTCATTCAACAAGCCTTGCCCGATGATGCGTTTGCGCATGCCTTGTGCCAGCTGGAAACGGCCGTGGCACAAATGACGGACCCCATGGAAACCGAAGCGCTCAATGAATCGCATCTGCAGGGACTGACGGCTGAAACCATCCTTGATTTGACGTTGTATCCCCGGCAAGCACTGGTGTTGATGCAGTTTGATGACCAGGTGAATGCCTATTACCAGGCCGTGATGGATGACGACGAAGCTGTGGATGTGATGCATGAGCCGGTGTACCTGGCCGTCTTCAGGCATGAGGATGTCGTCTGGCGCATGGAGCTGGAGGCGCAAGAGTTTGCGTTGTTATCCAGGTTGTTTGGCGGTGCGACCATAGGCGAGACGCTGACGGATGTGCAGGAGTCGGAGCAATACAACATCACGGCCTATTTTTCAAAATGGATGCGCAATGGTTTACTGGCATCCCATCATTATGAGTATCTATAAACTGAAGGGGAACAAACATGAACGCAATCTTGAATATACTGATCTGGTGGCCTAAAAGAATCGCTGCCCATTTTGAATGGGCTGGCCCGTTGGTGGCGCGCATTGTCGTGGGCTACACGTTTATGCTGACCGGCTGGGGCAAGCTGATGAATCTGCCCGCCATCATTGAAAATTTTCAAAGTTGGGGCATCCCTTACCCGGAAGTCCTGACGCCTTTTGTCGCCGGCTGGGAGTTTTTAGGCGGCTTGGGCCTGATCATTGGCCTCATGACAAGAATTTGCGGTGGCGCATTGGCGGTGGTCATGGTGGTCGCCATTATTTCGGCCAAACTCGCTGACATTGATTCCCTGGAAACCTTGTTGGGCTTCGAAGAGGCAACCTATTTTGCCGTCTTCACCTGGCTGGCGATTTGCGGGGCAGGCAAGGCTTCCCTGGATTATTTCTTAGAGCGCCGGGCACCCAAACAATAGATGCCCCCAGCACGTCGCCTGTTTCATGCGCTAAAACAGACGACGTGGGTTTTATTTTGCATGCAACCTTGCATTAAGCTGGTCTATCACTTCTGCCCAATCGGCATCTTTCAAAATTTCTTCCTTTAAAAAAGTCGACTGCGCTGGTGTCCAGTAAGGGGCATCTGCCAGCGTGATGTAGCTCGCCAAATGGCTGTGCGTTTGAATGAACTGCTCGATTTCTTCATCACTGGATGGCAAGCCAAGTTGCGCAAACAGGTTGT
>DATMSK010000258.1:0-1863 GCA_035565395.1 Methylophilus sp.
GTCACCCTGGATGACATCAAGATAGTCAAGATAATAAGCGGTCTATAACAAGGGAGCGATATGTTAAAACTCAAATTGATGCTGGGCTTTTGGCTGGCCAGCCTGACCCGCAAGCTAAAAAATAACTTTTACCTGTATCTGGCCTTGCTCTTCAGTGTGGTGATCCTGCTCGATGCCGCGGTCTTCCATGTCGGGCAGAACATGCGTGACAAAGCGTTTGACCTTATGGTCAAAAACCGCATCATCAAGCCTGCCGCTGATGCCTCTATTGTCATTGTCGACATCAATGAAGCCAGCCTGGATGCCATGGCCAAGGAGTATGGCCGCTGGCCGTGGCCGCGCCAGGTGATCGGCGAACTGGTGGAAAACATCCAGCAGCAACAACCCAAAGCCATCGTATTTGATATCGTGTTTTCGGATGCAGACATCTATAACCCGGACAGCGACAGCTATTTCAATGATGTCATTACCGAGTGCCAGCATTGTTTCTTCCCGTTGCTACGGCTGGACACAAGCCAGGATCACCAGAGCCAGTTGAAGTATGCACAAATCCCTAGCCTGACGCACACGCCTGACGCAGACATGCAGGCGACATTTGCCGCCATTCCCCCTTATTTCAAAGGCGCCTGGAAAGCTGGCAGCCTGGGCACCCATAATGTGTACCCGGATAACGATGGTGTGGTGCGCCAATACCGCATGCGCCACCAGGATAGAGGCTGGACCTTACCCGCGCTGCCGCTGGTGGTTGCTAACGCCGAGAGTGATAACAGCCTGAATACGCCGGACGAGATGCTGCTCAACTGGCGCGGCAAACCGTTTACCTACGCCTATGTGAGCTTTAGCGACGTTTACCGCGACATTACCAGCGCCCACCCCAAACGCGCCAGCAACGAATTCAAGGACAAGATAGTCATTATCGGCTCCACCGCACCAGCCCTGTTTGACATCAAGCCCACCGCCATGGATAAGCAGTTCCCAGGTGTTGAAATCCTCGCGACAGCGCTGGATAACAGCCTGCACCAGGATTACCTCAAAGTTTGGCGCGGCAAACTGCCTTACATCCTGTTGAGTTTTTTACTGGTATGGCTGACCACCCTGGCGTTCTATCTCAAGGTGGACCGCGACCGGTTTAACGGCATTTTTACCGGCAGCCAGATCGGCTTGCTGGTGCTGTCTTACCTCGCCATCAACCTGTTCCATACCTACCTAGACCTGGCAGCCCCTATCTTCTGGGCAGTGGCTTACTTCGGCATTGCCAAAATCTATGCGCTGGCAACAGACCGCGCCTTGCAACGCTGGCTGGCATTTGGCCTGAGTTCCAGCAGTCACGAGTTGGAAGTGCTGCTGATGCCGATTGCCATCGAAAGTCGCGAAACCCTGGGTGATGCCGTCATGAAGCGCATTCGCCGTGAAATCGAGCAAGCCTGCCGCGCACCAACGCAGATTGACATTCTCACCGGCACCCAAAGCGGCATCTGGGGCCTGTTTGGCGATATGGTCATGGTCAGCTGGCAATACGCGCCGGAAACCACCTACCGCGAAGCAGCACGGCAGGACGCACAGCAACTCGCCGCGCAATTACAATCTTTACTCAATAAGCTGAGTCTACCCGGACTGCCTGTGGTGCGTTATGCCATGCATCAGGGCAATATTGCCAACAACGCATCACAACTGGCTGCACAGTGGCGCGTATTGTTTGCGCAAGCCATGATACAACTGGAAATGGCAGATGTATCCAATACAGAAAATACAACGCCACAAACTAAAACGGAGAACAACGCATGATCAAAAAAAGCCTATTCTGGTTACTGACGGCATTCGCATGCAGTCAGGCAGCCGCAGCAGAAACCGGGGTCGCCCTCA
>DATMSK010000259.1:0-3989 GCA_035565395.1 Methylophilus sp.
GTTGCTGTTCATGATTGCGCGCAAAGTACGCCTAACGCTCAGGCGTACTTAAATCAACGCAAAAAAACGGAGAAAAGATCATGAACATGCAAAACGATTTACTCGCTGAAATCAAAGACGCTAACCTGAACTACCTGATGTTGGCTCAACAATTGATCCGCGCTGACAAAGCCACTGCTATTTTCCGCCTTGGTATTAATAAGGAAATCGCAGACCTGTTGGAAAACCTGACTAACCTGCAACTCCTCAAACTCTGTAACACCAACATGTTGTTGACTCGCTTCCGCTTTGATGACAGCGAAATTCTGGGCATGTTGACCAGCTACGCTAAAGATCCTGCGCAAGCGCACTTGCACACTGCGGTATTGATGTCCGCGCAAGCAGCAGAGTCCACAGTTTAAGCCAGTTGATCAAAATTCAATCTGTCGATAAAGAATAGAAAAGAGGGTTATCATGCAAAAGAAGAGTGTCGTAAACGAAGCAGAACAAATTCAACTGGCGATGCAAATGATTGAATTGGGCGCCCGCCTGCAATTGCTGGAATCTCAAACAACCTTGTCACGTGAGCGTTTGATTAAGCTGTACAAAGAGATGAAAGGGGTTTCTCCACCCAAAGGCATGTTGCCATTCTCTACTGACTGGTTTTTGACCTGGCAGCCAAATATTCACTCTTCTATTTTCTACAACATTTATCGTTTCATGGTTGATTACGCTGGCGTAGACGGTATTCAGGCCATTATCAAAGCCTATACCCTGTATATGCAGCAAGTACAAAACCCTGATCCAGCCCAACAAGATGAGCCAGTATTGTCACTGACCCGTGCCTGGACCCTGGTGCGTTTCATTGAAAGCAAAATGCTGACAACCAAGAACTGCCATTGCTGCGGTGGCCAATACATCGTTAACAGCTACGACTTGAACCAGAACTATGTGTGCAACCTGTGTCACGTACCTTCACGTGCGGGTAAAACCAAAAAAGCGAAAGAACTCAGCTACAAATTGGTTTCCATGTCTGCTTAAGTGGTAAGGCAGGGAAGCGTTTCCTGCAAAATGAAGGATTAGCATGCACTCAGTAAAACTCTCGGCAGAGGCGTTGCCATCGCAAGCATGGATGCAGCGTTTCTTGCCTAAAAGATTATGGGCTCAGGCCTTACTGATCCAGTGTGTGAGTATGCTGTTGATCACCGGCCTGGCTCCTGGCGTGATCAACAGCGTATTTGCGTTTGAGTTACGTAGTCTAGGCGTCCGCCTGGATACTATCTGGTTCTGGCTGCTACCACACGTTTGCTTGACGAGTGTGATGGCAAAAAGAGCGAAGATGCCAGCCTGGTGGCGCTGGATACATGTTATTTTCCCGGTGGCTGTCGTTTTCATGCAACAGGTTGCGTTACCGCCTGGTGTGTACTTTGCCGGTTTTATCATGACACTGGCCCTTTACTGGTCAGTCCACAATACCCGCGTTCCTTTTTATCCGTCTTTTCCATCGACCTGGCGCGCTATGCACCATATCCTGGAACAGCATGCTGGCGACCGTTCCCTGCAAGTATTGGATATTGGCAGTGGCATCGGTGATATTGCCATGTTCCTCGCCAAGCAGCGCATCCATGATGAAGTGTCTGGCATTGAGATTGCACCTTTACCGTGGGCGATCAGTGCAGTGCGTGCCATTTTTTCCGGCACCAGCGTCAGGTTCACCCTGGGCGACTACCGTCAGCTGGATTTTGCAGCATTAGATGTCGTATTCGCTTACCTTTCCCCGGCTGTCATGACCGATGTCTGGCAAAAAGTGCAACATGAAATGCGGCCTGGCAGTTTATTTGTCAGCTCCGAATTTCCGGTTGCAGAGCTGGCAGCCGACCGCATCATTTACCCTTCAGCGCAGGCCCCTGCGCTGTACATCTACCATATCCGTTGAATCACATACCTTAAAATCGCAACCCGATGTAACGCGCTTTGCTGGATATACCTTCAGGCCGCATCCAGGCTTCAAATACTTTTTGACTTTACTCACGCAATGAATACTTAGCCAAGTAATTTGGCTGGCTAAATCCCTTTTATTTGGAAAAATGAATTGCGTAGCAGATTGATATGCTGATAACAGTTAAATGCTAAAAGCGGAGTAGAGCATGTTTGTCATCATTGGTTATGTAGTCGTGTGTGGCATGATTTTTGGGGGATATGCCCTGGCAGGCGGCCATTTGGGCGCATTGTGGCAACCACTGGAAGTTATGATGATTTTCGGTGGCGCATTTGGTGCCTTTATTGTCGGTAATGACAGTAAAGCGATCAAAGCAACAATGAAATCCATCCCAACCTTGTTTAAAGGCTCCAAATACAACAAACAGCTTTATATGGACTTGCTGGCCCTGTTGTTTGAGATCCTGACTAAAATCCGCAAAGACGGCCTGATGTCGATTGAGAAAGACATCGAAGACCCTGAATCAAGTGCATTGTTTAGCAAATATCCTTCTATCCAGCACGACCATCACCTCATCGAATTTATCTGTGATTACCTGCGTCTGATGGTGTCCGGCAATATGGATGCGTTCCAGGTGGAAAACCTGATGGACAATGAACTGGAAACCCACCATATGGAAGGTCATGTGCCTGCACATTGTATTGCCAAGCTGGGCGATGGTTTGCCTGCGTTTGGTATTGTGGCTGCGGTGATGGGCGTAGTACACACCATGGAAAACGTGGCGTTGCCACCTGCGGAACTGGGCATCCTGATTGCTCACGCCCTGGTAGGGACCTTCCTCGGTATTTTACTGGCTTATGGTTTTATTGGCCCATTGTCCGGTTTGCTGGAACAGAAACTGGAGGAGTCCAGCAAAAGCTTCCAGACCGTCAAAGTTGTATTACTTGCCAGCCTCAATGGATATGCCCCGCCAATTGCAGTGGAATTTGGCCGTAAGGTATTGTACTCAACCGAACGTCCTGGGTTTACCGAGCTTGAAGAGCACGTCAAACAGACTAAATCCAAGTAATCACATCAAGACCGCCAGGAGAGCGTCATGGCAGAAGAACACATTGCCCCGATTATTGTTAAGAAGATCAAGAAGAATGGCGGGGGCCATCACGGTGGTGCCTGGAAGATTGCTTATGCCGACTTTGTGACCGCAATGATGGCATTTTTTCTATTGATGTGGTTATTAGGCTCAACTTCCAAAGCGCAAAAAGAAGGCATTGCTGAATATTTCCAGACCCCTTTGCATATGGTGTTGATGGGGCCATCTTTGGGTCAAAGCGACTCCGCGCTGAGAAATACTGGCGGTAAGGATGTCACCAAGAAACAAGGTCAGGTGAAACCGGTAGAGGGTGATCCGGGCAAACTCAAGACGGTGAAAATTGAAGACGTTAAAGAAGCATTAAAGCAAGCCGAAAAAGTAAAACTGGAAGCACTGAAGGCGAAAATCGAGCAGGCCATTGAAGATAACCCGACGCTGCAACAGTTCAAGTCACAACTTAAGCTGGATATCACCAGTGAAGGCTTGCGTGTCCAGATTATTGATGAGCAGAACCGGCCCATGTTTGAAAATGCAAAAGCCGAATTGCAGCCTTATGCCAAAACAATTCTGCGCGAGATTGGTAAAACACTCAATGGGGTAGATAACAAAATCAGCCTGTCTGGGCATACGGATGCTGCGGCGTATGCCAATGGCGACCACGGCTACAGTAACTGGGAGTTGTCTGCAGACCGCGCTAACGCGTCCCGACGTGAGCTGATTGCCGGCGGGATGGATGAAACCAAGTTGATGCGTGTCGTTGGCCTGGGCTCCGCCATCATGATGGATAAGGAAAACCCCTTTAATCCGATCAACCGCCGGATCAGCCTGATCGTGATGAATAAAGAAACTGAAGAGGAGTTGCTCAAGGACAATGAGCAAATTTCCGTCAGTGAGCAGGATAAATCGCAAGTAGAAGCGTTACAGAAAAAACCGGAATAGCCTACGCAGTAGAAAGTAGCTAGCCGTTAACGTACAAGAAAT
>DATMSK010000260.1:0-3947 GCA_035565395.1 Methylophilus sp.
GGTAAAGGCTTGCTGAAAAGATACCCCTGATATTTAGTACAGCCTTTGTCGAGTAAATAATCTAATTGCTCAAGCGTTTCTACCCCTTCCGCAATCAGTAACATATTCATACTTTTACTCAGCGCCACCAAGGTTTCTACAATCGCCTTATCGCTCTCGTTCGTCAGCAAGTCGCGCACAAAAGACTGGTCTATTTTCAATTGCTCGAATGGCAAGTGTTTTAAATAATTGAGTGAAGAATAGCCTGTGCCAAAGTCATCCAGGGACCAACTGATACCAAAGTCGCGCAAGGCCCGCATTTTCTGGACAGTCATGTCTACCTCTTTCGCAAACACACTTTCCGTCAGTTCAAGCTTGAGCTGCCCTGGACGAACACCACTGCGCGTCACAATCTCAATCACTTCCTGAACAAAGTCAGGTTGCCTTAATTGCGAGGCACTAATATTCACTGAAATACTCAGGTGGCTTTTAATTGGGTCTCCTGACCAGCTTACTAATTGGGCACATGCTTTTTTTAAAACCCAGCTGCCGATCGGCAGAATCAATCCCGTTTCTTCAGCGGCGGCAATAAACAATCCCGGTGGGATCATCCCCCTGATAGGATGCTCCCAACGTAGCAAGGCTTCGGCCCCAAAAACATTGCCTTGCGCATCCACCTGCGGCTGGTAAAACAAACAAAAATGTCCTTTAGCAAGCGCCTCTCGCATGTCGGTAAACAGCTCGCTGCGCAAGGTGATGTCAGACTGCATCACAATCAACGCAACCCCTAACACCCCGAGCGCGGCCAGATTATTGATCCAGGCCCCAACAGCCCGAACACTGGGGTCAGCCACCCACTCAGCCTGAGTAATACCGATATCTGAAGCGCCAAAAACGAGGCAGCCCATCAATAGCAGCAAAGGTAAAATAATGCGCAAATAAATATTTTCTTTGCGGAAAACCAATGACGCCCCTGCCGCCACTGGTAGAAAATACATATGTACCGAACGCACCACGCCCGGGATCGGCACATCCAGCGCACAAATCAACGCAATTATGGCGGCCAGCCCATGCGCCATACATATGGCAGCGAACCTTTCCCGACCAGCATTAATCATCGCTACCGCATATAAACTCAACAACACCAACGACATATTGCATGCCATCAATATCCACTTTGCTTGCGATAGATAGTAGAGCCCCCAAGCAGTGCCGAGAATCAGAGCAGCCCAAGCACCAATTGCCAGCAAAAGCCTTACTCGCAGTGTATGCGGCTCTTGGGCATGCTGAAAAAAATCAGCCTTAAAAAGCTTTGAAACGAACCGTAGTTGCGTGGGGAGTTCTTTGAAGTGCGGCATAATCCATGGCCAAGATTAACTTGAATATTACCCAGCTTACTCTTATGACTCAGGTGCGAAATAGGCTAAAAAGATAGCAAATAGCGCTTACCTTGCTCATTATGACTGGGCAGCTTCATCAAAACGAACCCAGGATTGTTCATCACCTGGGGGCATCATGAAAAGGCACACCGGATACATCTACCCTTGCGGTAAACGGCGACCCCGCTATCATAGGCATTCGCCCTTAGACCGGAAGTTTTGCGCCCCTACCTTTCAGCAGGTTTGCCTTTTTATGATACTTATCAACTCAACAATCTTTGACGGCAATGTCAATTAATACACTTAATCAAAGATTCTGCCTAAGCAATTTAACCCTGTTTATGCAGTATGTCAAATAACAGACCCGGGACTACTCCGGGAACAAAAAAGCCCGTAACTCATTGATTTACGGGCTAAATTGATTTTTTGTACAACTACATGGTGCCGGGAGCCGGAATCGAACCGGCACGCCTTGCGGCGCTGGATTTTGAGTCCAGTGCGTCTACCAGTTCCGCCATCCCGGCATGGGATATAATGTTGGACATCAAAGACCGCTATTATAACCATAATTTTGATTTATGAGAACTCTAGATTTCGATTTTTATCTACCACCGCACCTGATTGCACAACACCCCTTGCCCAACCGTTCAGAAAGCCGCCTGCTGGAAGTCAACGCGGCAAACAATACCATTCAGGATAATGATTTCCGTCACATCACCGATCACTTCGAAAGTGGTGATGTACTCGTCCTCAATGACACCAAAGTCATCAAAGCCAGACTATTCGGCCAAAAAGCCACAGGCGGGCAAATCGAAGTGATGATAGACCGCGTGCTGTCTGCGCAAGAAGCCTACGCACAAATCAAATCCTCACGTTCACCCAAGGCGGGTAGTTTGTTGCACTTATCGGGAGATTACCAGGCCGAGGTATTGGGCAGACATGCAGACATGTTCCATATCCGATTGCTGGGCAATGAGTCCTGGTATGACTTTTTGGAACAATACGGCCAATTACCTTTGCCACCATACATAGAACACCAGGCAGATGCTGCAGATGACACCCGCTACCAGACTGTATTTGCCAAACACGCTGGTGCCGTTGCTGCGCCCACTGCTGGACTGCACTTTGATGATGCTCTGCTGCAAGCCCTCATGAACAAAGGCGTACATGTGCGTTACGTGACACTGCATGTGGGTGCGGGGACATTCCAGCCCGTCAAAGTCGACAATATCAGTGAGCACCATATGCACTCCGAGGTCTACCACTTGCCGGAAGATACCATACAAACTATTCTGGATGCCCGGGCCAGCGGCAAACGTATTACAGCTGTCGGCACCACTTCCCTACGCACGCTCGAAAGCGCGGCGCATGCTGGCAAACTGTTTGCGCATCACGGTGAGACCAGTATCTTTATTACACCCGGCTTTGAATTCAAGCTGGTGGACCGCTTAATCACAAACTTTCACCTGCCTAAAAGCACCTTGATGATGCTGGTATCCGCCTTTGGGGGGTATGACTTGATGCGTCAGGCCTATAGCCATGCGATTGAAAAAGCTTACCGGTTTTTTAGCTATGGCGATGCCATGTTGATTACACGCGCTTCATCCTCAAAATCTTAAACTCACACGATAAAATAGAGTCTATCACTTACCCAATAACACTAAATGGATCTGGAGATATGCAATTCAACAATACACTGAGTGGACTGGCACTCTTCTGCCTGGCGTTTGGCGCACATGCCGACATCCTGCCAGAGGCTGAAGTTGGCATCAAAATCCCTCTCACTAAAAAACCGACTACACGTCCAATGGGGGTCGCTTACTTGCCCAGCAACCAGCATTACTATATTGCTGATGGCGGATTAGCGCCCATGGGCAGCGAGTTTGAAGCACCAATTTCCAAATCGGAAGTCCACGCTTTCACGAGCAATGGTCAATACGTCAACTCAGCCAAACCCGGCTATGACAATCGCTCGCTGTATTACAACCCAAACTCGGGCAAGCTGGAAATCATTACCTATAACATCTCCAGCGCAGTAGGATTTTCACCCAATACGGGTATTTATAGTTTGGATGTAGATGACAAAGGCGAGTTGCTAGCGACTTCAGGCGAAGTTGCCCAGTTTAATCCTGCCTTTGGCGACGCCGGCACAATGCCCAGCTACGACCCAGCCAGCAAACACTACTACGCCAAACAGGACCGGGGCAATATCGTCTTTGTCGTTGATGCCAAGCAGCGCGAAAAATTGCAGGAAATCAAACTCGATTTTGCCAAGGCGCAAGTCGCACATGATGATGTCAGTGACCATTTTATCGCGTTCACTGGCGTGGCAGGTAATGAACTGGCCTTACTGGATGTTGATCACAAAGCAGTATTGATTTTTGACTTGAATGGTCAATATGTGGGCAAGAGTGCGCTACCCGCAACCATGAAGCTACGTTCGCAAAATCACTTCAATGGCTTGGGTTATACCAACGGCATGATGTTCGTCTATCACGAGCCAGAAGGGGAGTTTGGCACGTACTATGGGTTTAAAGTAGTCAAATAATCAAGACCAAAAGCAAAAAACCGCGCCATGGCGCGGTTTTT
>DATMSK010000261.1:0-4655 GCA_035565395.1 Methylophilus sp.
GCAGTAATCAGGCAAAACAGGATGAATACTTCATAAAGATTACTGATCGGAATATGACCTACATCTGGCGCAATCAGGTAGGACTCATACCAGCGCACCATCAGGCCTACAAAACCGAACAAGGTTGCGGCCCAAGTCAATGCAGAAGCCACTTTCGCAGTAAATGCTGACTTCTGGAACAAGGCCAGCCAATAAGTCAGCATCGCCAATACAAACAGCACATTCATCCACATCACCGCAGACTGGCTGGCAAGCAAGAACTTAAGCAGAAAACGCTGACTTCCATTCGCCAGATCGCCCTGATAACTATACACACCAATCAGGCTAAGGACAGCCACACCCAACACCAGGCGCGCAATGGCCGACCAGCGCCAGCCAAGGTAACTGAACACAGCGACTGCGCCAAACAAAAAGCTGACTTCATACACATCCATAAAACCCGCATACCGCTGGTAAGAGAAAATCCCACCGGCCAGCAGCAATACAGCGTAAATCCAGTCAAACTTGCTTAATGATTGCCAAAAAGATGTTGGCTTTACAGATAATGATGTGCTCATTGCATTCCCCTCTTCACTCCGTCAAGCGGATGGTGTTGCTTGCAACAGATCGGTCAATTGCTGCTGCATCCGCGCAAAGTCCTGATCCAGATCCATATTCTTGCGGTTAGACGACATGGCCAGCAAGACTTCCTGCTGTGCTGGTTTGATCAATAACCAGGCCCGACGTTCCTTAATATAAAACATGGCAAAAATACCCAGCACCAACATGACCGACCCAAAATATACCCAGTTCTGCCCAGGTGACCGTGTCAACTGGAAGCCGCTGGCCTGTTTCAAAGTGTAATCTTTTAACTGGAAATAATATGGCGTACCATAAAAAAACAAATCATTCATGGCATTCAGGCTGTCTTGAATAAAGGCCACGGTTGCCTCATTCTCTGGCGCAGGTGGCAGCTGATGCTGGGCACGACTGATCTGGTATCCCTGCAAGGCCGCACGGTTAAGCAACTTCAGGTAGGTTTGCGCCGCTTGCTCACGCTGGTCTTTGGGCACAGCACTTTCAATAATACGCGACAACTCACTGTACCCGCCCTGTTTAAACGTCACCAGCAAATGTTGCAGGCTTTTTTCAAACTGTGCTTTCAATGGTGCATTATCGCCAGGCATTTGCTTGGCCACCTGGCTGGCAATTTCGGCAATCGCCTGGTCATTGCGCAAGATCTGACGCAAATGCATAAAGCCCGTGATTTCCATGTCATCATCAGCCGGGATACGCAGATACTTGAACTCATCCTGCACCGTCTCCCGCATGCCAGACACAAAATAGGCCCGGCCATCCAGCTGCAGTGGTTGCATATAATTCACGTACTCACGTGCCTGGCCACTGGCATTGCGCAATTTCAAGGTAGTGTTAGGACCAACATTGTGTGGTTTGCCTTTACCATCAGGAGACAGGTTAAGAATATTGAACTGACGGAACTCGTTAAACTCTACCGTCATTTTTTGTACGCCGTCCCCCAGGGAGCCTTTTTGCAAGATCACCCCGTCAACATCAAACCCATCCGAAGTGGCGGCGGACAAATCCCACAATTTAAACTTGAGTTGCGAACCGCCATCCTGAAAGTCAGACTGGTAAATGGCAATCCCTTTATGAATATAAGGATGGTTAACGCGTATCGTCGCCTCAATCGGTTTACTCAATTCAGGGTCAATAATCTCGATATCGCTCTCAAACGACTTTGGCATCCCCGTTGCATAATGCTCAATACGGAAATCCTTGAGCGCTACGGTAAATGGCAGATCCTGCACTAAATAGCCATCACGCACACGCACAAAGGCCACATTGTCCCGCTCACCTTCGGGCAAGGTCATATTGGCGCGGAAGGATAGATTATTGACGCCCAAGCGGCTTTCGGCAGGCACTTTGCGGGAAGAAATATCGCGCGTTTCAATCTTCTTCATTCCTAACAGCTCTTGCACCTTGAACGGCAAATTACCATCCAGCAAACCACCAAAACAGATCACGACGATGGCTGCATGGGTAAAGATATAGCCCAGACGTTGATGTGTACCCAGCTTTGCGGCGATGAGCGTATCGCCATTAGCCTGCTGCTGGATTTTAAAACGGTACCGTTCTGAAGTTAAAAATGCCCCCAACTGGTCTTGTAACGCAGCCGGAGATTGCTGGGTAGGCAGACTCGCCTGATGACTGAACAAGCGCAATGATTTTTCGGCGGCATGCTCTTTATAGACTTGCCACTCCTTTATCATCAGCGGCGCATTGCGGATCACACACAAGGTAGTCGACACCACCAGGAACAAGAGGATCACCAGGAACCAGGCCGCATGATACACATCCAGCAAGCCCAGCATCTCAAACATCTCAAACCAGAACTGGCCAAACTTGACGATGTAATTGGTATAAGGCTCGTTTTGCTTGAGCACCGTCCCAATAATCGAGGCAATGCCCAACAGCGTTAACAGGCTCACGGCAAAGCGCATGGAGCTAAGTAACTCATAAACACGCTGCGACAAGGAAACGGGTGTTTTCAAAACGTTCTCTTTTAAATTGACTGATTATGATTGCGCCCAAGGGCGGTCAGACAAGCCTCTAACGCAAGGCGCGCACATGTGGACGACATCTACAGTAAAAGGTTGCATGGGCACACAGTAAAAAAAGGTGGCCGCAGCCACCTTTTTTGCCGTCATGCAAATTAACGCAGGCCTTGAATATAGTCAGCCACCGCTTGCATCTCGGCGTCGCTCATTTTCGCGGCAATTGCCATCATCATCGGCGCATTGGCACGCTCACCCGTGCGGAACGTTCTCAATTGCTGCACCGTGTAATCGCTATGCTGTCCAGCCAGGCGAGGGAATTGTTTTGGCAACCCAGCACCCGTTGCACCATGACAGGCCGCACAGGCAGGCACCTGGGTAGCTGCAATGCCACCACGGTAAATCTTCTCACCTAAAGAACCTTTACCATTGCTTTTAGCCTTGGCCAGCTTGATACTCTGGCTGGAGAAATACTTGGCCAGACCTTCCATATCCTCCTGGCTCAGCGCACCCGCCATGCCAGCCATCACTGGGTTAGCACGGGAGCCATCTTTGAAGTTGCTCAACTGCTTGAGCAAATACTCAGGATGCTGGCCTGCCAGTTTCGGGTTGGTCGTGATAACACTGTTACCATCTGCGCCATGACAAGCCGCACAGACATTTTGTACAATCTTTTCCGGGCCATTCACGGCTGGCGCGGCTTCCGCTGAGACAGCTTCCTCAGCAAACACTGGCTGTACGCTCATGGCAAACAGCACAAACAATCCTGCTTTAAAACTCTTCAACATAATTCAATGCCCCAACATTTTTATTGGGCGTCATTTTATCAAACAAACCCTGTTCGTGATAGCATGCACAGCTGAATAGTCCAGAAAACATTGAGGCAACTCAATTTCAATTTCATCATGCCAGTTTTTCAAAACGCCCGATTCCATCTCTCGGCACATCATCTGCGCGACCTACCACCTGCCAGCGGCATCGAGGTCGCGTTTGCCGGACGCTCGAATGCAGGCAAATCCAGTGCACTTAACACGTTAGCCAACCACAACCGACTGGCATTCGTGAGTAAACAACCAGGCCGCACACAGCTGATCAATTTTTTCACCTTAGGCGATGACCGCCACCTGGTCGATTTACCAGGTTATGGTTACGCCAAGGTTCCCGAAGCCATGCGTGCGCATTGGCAGAATGTACTTTCACGCTACCTCAGTGAGCGGACCAGCCTGGCCGGGCTTGTGCTGGTCATGGATAGCAGGCACCCACTCACTCCGCTGGACCGGCAAATGCTGGACTGGTTTTGCCCTTCCGGCAAACCGGTTCATGTACTCCTCACCAAAAGCGACAAATTATCGCGTAGTGAATCTACCATCACACTTAACAAAGTCCGCAAGGAACTGCATTCTGGCTGGGGTGAAAAAATTACGGTGCAGCTGTTTTCCAGCCTGAAAAAACAAGGCGTCGAAGATGCTGAAAAAGTGCTGGGAGAATGGTTCTTTGGTCAAGAGACCGATGCTCAAGACGAACATCCTGTCATTGATTAAAAAAAGCAGACCGAAGTCTGCTTTTTTTCTAGGCGCCATCCATCACACGCGCTTAAATACCAAATCCCATACCCCGTGTCCCAATTTCAGGCCGCGGTTCTCAAACTTAGTTAATGGCCGGTAAGCGGGCTTCTCAGCATAGTCCGTCGCCGTATTTCTTAACAAAGGTTCTGCCTGCAATACTTCGAGCACCCACTCGGCATACTCCTGCCAGTCAGTCGCCACATGAATGTAAGCACCCTCCTTCAATTTCGAGCACAGCAGTTTAACAAACTCAGCCTGAATCAGGCGACGCTTGTGATGCCGTTTTTTATGCCAAGGATCGGGGAAGAAAATATGTACACCATCCAGCGAGGCATCCTTTAGCATATTCTGCAGAACCTCTACAGCATCATGCTGGATGATGCGGATATTCTGGATGTCACCCTCTTGCATCAACTTAAGCAAACTGCCAACACCCGGCGTATGCACCTCTACAGCCAGAAAGTCACTGTCTGGCAAGGTCTGGGCAATTTTGGCTGTAGCATCACCCATGCCAAAGCCGATCTCAAGGATTTTT
>DATMSK010000262.1:0-6894 GCA_035565395.1 Methylophilus sp.
GCCAGTATTTTTACCGTGCTTTTTGGTTCTCCCCTGATCCCGTCAAAAGCCACTTTTGCATTGGGCGTGTTACAAAGTCTTGGTTCCCTGCTCTTGATCGTCGTCAGTTTGCGTGTGGTTTATGACACCTGGCGTTGGTCACGCATGACAAGACTGCTGATCAGTGCCATTTTGCTATGGTTTTTTGTCCAGGTGTATTGGCTATTAAGCAGTCATGCTTCTTACAGCCACATATTTTCAACCGACAATATGTCCTGGGATACCAGCCATAGACAGATTGCTACTGACTTTATCCTGTCATTGTTGGTGATGCTCGGCTATGTGCTTTGTCACTTCCGCTTTAATCGAGCCAGCCAAACTATCCTCTCTATCGCGATACTGATGCCAGCGACAGGTCTGTTGGCGCAGGCGTACCATATCCCGGATGCGTATGGGCAGCTATCTTTGTTAGCCTCTGTTGCCGGGGTGTTGTGTGCCATGTCCCTGATTGCCAAACAGGTCTCACAAACGCCCATGAGTTATCTATTGCTACTGGATGATACCGGCCAGCATTTACGCTGGATTGTTGCAGCGCTGTTTTTGTGTGCGATTGCACTAGGTGGCCTGGGTGTGCTGTTTGGGCATGACCCCCAGCTTACGCCGTTACTGATCACCCTCGCATTGAACGCCATCGTCATTATCATGACCTTGAATTATTACCGTAAAGGTGTCATGCATGACCAGGTGCTGCCACCTGACGAACTGGCTTTTGCCAGTGAGCTGGAAGCGGCGATTGCACACCAGGAGTTTTATCTGGATTATCAGCCGCAAATCGATTTCATGACTGGCAAACTGGTCGGCGTAGAAGCGCTGATCCGCTGGCGGCATCCGCAACTTGGCGTGGTGCCTCCGGCCAAGTTTATTGGTGTCGCTGAATTGACAGGCCTGATTGTGCCCATGGGAGCCTGGGTGCTAAAAGCAGCTTGCCAGCAAGTCGCCGCATGGAAAACAGGGGCTTTGAGCAAAGTCAAAGTGTCGGTCAATGTGTCGCCTTTGCAACTGCGGACACCAGGCTTTAATGATTTTGTATTGCAGGTATTGCGTGAAACCGGCTTGTCTCCGGAGCGACTGGTGATTGAACTGACCGAGAGTGCGTTTGTACATTCAGACTGTACAGGAATTGAAAGTTTACAGGCCCTCAAACAGCTTGGGGTCAAACTGGCAATTGATGATTTCGGGACCGGTTACTCATGCCTGGCTTACTTACGCGATATCCCTGGTGATTATCTGAAAGTAGACCGCTCTTTTGTGAATGATGTGCCGGGCAAAGAGCGCTCGGAAGCCGTGACCAGTGCGATCGTGGTACTAGGTAAAAACCTGCATTACCAGATTGTGGCAGAGGGCGTGGAGACACAGGCACAAGCAGATTATCTCAAAAGCCTGGGATGTGATCTCGCACAAGGATATTTATACGCCAAGCCCATGTCTGAACAAGCGTTACAACACTGGGTTGATGAGAGGCACTCTTAACCAGTGCCTGTTCAAGGCTGTTGAGCTTGCTTGTGGTGATACAGTTTGGACCTGACCAGCTCGATATGCGCGCGTAGTTCGTAAGCATATTGTGAAAATGGTACCGGCAATTTGACGTTCACCACTTTGGCTTCAATGTCATTGAGTTTATCCAGGCATTGCTGTACATCCTCAGCGGTTTTAATGTCCTGCAACTGCGCATCCAGGAAACGTAACTCGCCGTAATAACGGAACAGCTTGCGTTTTACCAGCCACACATACACCATCGGGATAATCTTGGTCAGCGGGATCAGCAAAGCCAGCAATGGCAGGATGACGATCAGGGTACGGTTCACAAATGTAGCAGCCCAGAATGGCAGGTACTTATCAATAATCGGCAGGCCGGACTTATAAAAATTGAGCGCTTGCGTACTGATGGGAAAGTCTGTGTCTTTAGCGGCGGGAAACTCGCCCTTGCTATTAAACATGCTGGGGCCGCCGTGTACTTCGGAAATGACTTTCATCATCAGGTACACCAGCGCCGGGTGCATGCTTTCTTTCACTACCAGGGTCGCCGTGGGGGCCACCAACTGCACATCATGATGGGGAATATTGCGCGCCAGGTCTAGCGCACCTTCTGGCAGTGTCAGGTGATGCATAAAGGAAAACTTGCGTGAAAATGCTTCTGCGGTGTCCAGGCTGAGTAAGTGTAAGCGTTTGTCTGCCACCATCTCGCGGATAATGTAAGAATTGGCGACATCTACAAACAGGGCGGCATCCACTTTGCCTTCATGCAGTGCGGCGGAGGCTTCTTCACCGCCGATCGCCACCAGTTTGGTGTTGCTGGCATTAATGCCACTTTCCGCCAGCAGGGTACTCACGACGGTATGGGTGCCGTTCCCCGCATAACCAATCGCGATACGCTTGCCCTTGAGCGCGGACAAATGTGTGGTCTCTGCCTTGCATCGGCAAAAAATCCATACCGGCTGGTAATACAGGCTGCCCAGCGACAGTAATGAACCTGCCCCCTCGCTGTGGGCGACACCATCTTGGATAAATGCGATATCGACGCCTGAGTCAGGGTCTTTCAGCAAGCGCAGGTTGTCATTGTCACCAGCCGTTTTACGGACCTCCAGCGTGATCCCTTCTTTTTGCAAGTACACCCCATACACAGATGCAAAGGCATTGTAGTTAAGGTCGTCATTGCTGGTGGCAATCACAATATGGCGGGGTGGGGCAGGGTCTATGAATTTGTAGGCAAAAAACAGGGCCAGGCTAATCAAAAGGATAGAGGGTAAGGTCGCTTCCAGCATTTCCCTGGTAAATATAGCGGTGAACTTGTTGTTGCGCGGATCAAATTTCATCGGTCTGCTTTATCGTTTGTCTGTGCCTGAGTCAGGGATTTTACAGGGCTTAGACCGAATGCCACAACAGCTGGTTGTGCCTGGGCAAGAAAAGACCGTGTATGCATCTCACCAGAAATGCATACACGGCTACAGGTTTACAATTGGCTTAAGCGTGATAAGACGCCAGGCGTTGCAATACTGCAATCATGCGGTCGATTTCTTCATAGGTGTTGTAAAACGCCAGTGAAGGGCGCACCGTGGTTTCGACACCAAACCGGCGCAAAATGGGTTGCGCGCAATGATGGCCGGAACGCACTGCAATACCTTCTTCATTGAGCGCCGCGCCGACCTCTTCACTCTGGTAACCCTTGAGGGCAAACGACAACACGCTGGCTTTGTGTTTGGCGGTGCCGATCAGGCGCAGGTTGGGGATCTGGCACATGGCTGCGGTCGCATATTCAAGCAAGGCGTGCTCGTAAGCCGCGATGTTCTCAATGCCCAGACGCTCCACATATTTGAGTGCTGCTCCTAAACCTACTGCATCTGCAATATTACCAGTGCCCGCTTCAAACTTGGCTGGAGCAGCGTGATAGACCGTTTTTTCAAAGGTAACATCCTGAATCATATTGCCGCCGCCTTGCCAGGCAGGCATGTCTTGCAACACATCGACTTTGCCATACAGGGCACCAATACCAGTCGGGCCAAAAATCTTATGTCCGGAAAACACAAAAAAGTCAGCATCCAGCGTTTGCACATCCGTGCGCATGTGTGAAACCGATTGCGCGCCATCGAGCAATACTTTTGCCCCGGCGCGATGTGCCATGGCAATCATTTCCTGGGCTGGTGTGACGGTGCCCAGCGCATTAGAGACTTGTGTAAACGACACCAGCTTGGTTCTGGCCGTGAGTAGTTTCTGGTACTCCTCCAGCAGAATCTGGCCGCTATCATCCACCGGAATCACTTTTAGTACCGCTCCTGTTTCCTGGCACAGTTGCTGCCACGGTACGATGTTGGCGTGATGTTCGAGGTTAGAAACCACGATCTCGTCACCAGCGCCCAAATGCTTCTTGCCCCAGGTTTTGGCGACCAGGTTAATCGCCTCTGTTGTCCCGCGCACAAAAATCACATTATTCACTGACGGTGCATTGATAAAGCGGCGCACGGTTTCACGCGCATCTTCATAAGCATCCGTCGCGCGTGCCGCCAGTGCATGCGCCGCACGGTGAATATTGGAGTTTTCGTGTTGGTAGAAATAACTGATACGGTCTATCACCACCTGCGGTTTGTGTGTCGTTGCCGCATTATCAAACCACACCAGCTGACGGCCATTGACGCGCTCGTTCAGAATTGGGAAGTCGCGGCGCACGGCATGCACATCAAACGCAGGATGCGCAGAGGCGGGCAGGCTACCGATGACGGCTGGTTCAGCTTGCAAAAAATAAAAGGACTGCGAGCTGCCTGTGGATGATTTGCTGGCTGATGATGTTGGTGCGGCTGATGACGGAGACTGGCTTGCGCCCGTCCCCAACCAGCGATCCAGTTCCTGCTGATAGGGAATCTCAATGCCCAACCCAGCAAATGCTGTCGGTGCTAGGTAAGCGGCGTCAGGCTGCAACACATTCAGGTGTGCCGGATGATTATGCAACGGATCGCTACCGAGGGCTTCGATGCCTGGTGCATAGGTGAGCTGTTGCGCTTGTGCTTCTTGCGTGACAGGTTGGCCTTGCGCCTGCACATAGCTTGGCGAGGTGGCACCTAACGAGTTGCCGCCAGCATGCCCTAGTTTCGTGGTCAACGAATCTGTGGCAGGCACAGAGGGCTGTGGTGTATGGTTGCTGGCCAGCGACTGCGCAAAATCTGCTGCGGCAAACGGCGCCGTCGCCGGAAAGCCTTCAGCGTAAAGATCATTTACCAGTTGCGTCAGGGTAGCGGTATCCAGCACCCCCGTGTTTTCCAGTTCGCGACCAACGCCTAGTGCAGCTGTCATCTTTGGGTGCTCGCCTGGCAGTGAGGCCAAAATGGCCTCAGGCTCAAAGCTGGCTAAGTCGATAGAATTACTTGTAGTCATAGTAATGGTCAACTCCGACATCTTCCAGTACGGCAATCGCATCCTCGGTCAGCACGGCCAGTGAGCAATACAGGGAGACCAGGTAGGAGGCAATCGCTTTATGGTTGATACCCATAAAACGTACGGATAAGCCCATGGTTTGTTGACCAGGCAAGTTAGGTTGATACAAGCCAATCACACCTTGTTTGCTTTCGCCTACGCGCAGCAACAGGATTTTGGATTTGCCGTTGACGATAGGCAGTTTGTCGCTAGGAATCAGTGGAATGCCGCGCCAGGTCAGGAACTGTGAACCAAACAGTGACACGGTGGGTGGTGGCACGCCGCGACGGGTGCATTCACGGCCAAAGGCAGCAATCGCTTTCGGGTGTGCCAGGAAGAAGGCAGGTTCTTTCCAGACTTTGGTCAGCAATTCATCCAGGTCGTCCGGGGTTGGGAAGCCGTTACGGGTTTTGATGGTTTGTGACTTGGCCACATTGTTGAGCAGGCCATATTCCTTGTTGTTGATCAGTTCGCTTTCCTGGCGTTCTTTCACGACTTCAATGGTGAGGCGCAACTGCTCTTTGATCTGGTTGTGCGGGCTGCTGTAGAGGTCAGAGACTCGGGTATGCACATCAACCACGGTGTTGACCGCATTCAGCACATATTCACGGCCCCATTCTTCATAGTCCACAAAGGTGGCTGGCAGCTCTTTTTCGTCCTTGTTAGAGCAATCCACGGTAATCGCATTGGGGTCTTTCGCCTTGTTAACACGGTAAATACCGGCTTCTACCGGCACCCAGTTCAGCAAATGCACCAGCCAGCGTGGGCTGATGGTGCTGAGCATGGGCACCGATTTGGTGGCATTGGCAAGCGTTCGTGCGGCGACATCGCCTAAGGCGCTCTGGGTTGGTTGTTCTGACATACGATGATTCTCCTTATGAAATTAGCTAAACATTAGCGGCTAAAGGTTGTGGTAAACATCAGGCGGCAGCCGGGATCGGTTTGGCATCCGAATGCGCTTGTGTGACATGGCTATTGACAGGCACGCTGCGGGTGATCCAGACGTTGCCGCCAATAATGGAATGTTTGCCTATGGTGATGCGGCCAAGGATGGTTGCCCCGGCGTAGACCACCACGTAGTCTTCTAAAATGGGATGGCGTTCAAACTTTTTGACCAGATGGCCATTGGCATCTTTAGGAAAGTTTTTAGCACCCAAGGTCACGGCCTGGTAGAGGCGGACGTGGTTTCCGATGATGGCGGTTTCACCAATGACCACGCCAGTACCATGGTCGATAAAAAAGTAATCGCCAATGCGTGCCCCTGGGTGAATATCAATCCCGGTTTGCGAGTGGGCAATTTCAGTGATCAAGCGCGCAATAATGGTCAGGCCCAGACCATGTAATACGTGGGCAATGCGGTAATGAATCAAGGCCAAAATGCCAGGATAACTGACCAGGATTTCATCTACGCTATCTGCGGCCGGATCGCCCTGATAAGCGGCTTCCAGGTCAGTATCCAGTTGTATGCGGATATGCGGCAGTTGCTCGGCAAAGGCATGCGTAATGGCATGCGCTTGGGTGTTAAATTGACTGGCTGGTGTGCCTGGGGCTTTAAAAGCCAACTCCAGGCGAACTTGTTGCTGTAATTCTCGCAAGGCTTTATCCAGCGTCGTGCCTACATAAAAGTTAATGGCCTGCGCCTGAATGTCAGAATCGCCCAAGCGATTAGGAAACAGCGATGCCGCCAACCATTCCACGCATTTCCCCAGTGCCTTGCGCGCAGGCAGCTTGGGCGGTTGAGACAAGCGTTGTCGCTGCTGCAATGCGCTTTCGCGTATGCTGGCCAGTTGTTGCACGATGTGCTCAATCGCGATTTCTTCCATCGGCTATTCCATCCTGTCTTTAAAGCATTCACTGCTGGCTACAGACGAAAAAAAAGCCAGTCGCCCACTTAGGGTGACTGGCTTCCAGGTGTCTGGTCAGCATTAATCTTTTTAAACTATAAAATAATCC
>DATMSK010000263.1:0-8128 GCA_035565395.1 Methylophilus sp.
ATCCAACCGGCCAGCTCGCCAGGTTTACGCAATCCAATCTGCTCAGCCAGATCAGACATAATGAGCCAAGCTTCGCCATTAGGTTTCAGGTGTGCTTTCACACCGTTTAAAAAGGCTTTAAGCATGCGGCTGTCAGGATCATACACGGCATGCTCGATCGGTGCATTGGCTTTGGCAGGTAACCAAGGCGGGTTACAAACGATGAGCTCTGCTTGGCTATCTGCCGGGAATAAATCAGCTTCAACCACCTTCACCTTGTGAGTGAAACCCAGGCGTTGCAAGTTATCTTGTGCACATGCGAGTGCACGCGGCTGGTTATCCGTCGCGATGATACTAGGCACACCCCGCTTCGCCAGCAAGGCAGCAATTACACCCGTTCCCGTGCCAATATCCATGGCTGTTTTTGCCTGTAATGGGGCCTGTGCAATCAAGTCCAGGTATTCACCTCGCACAGGAGAATACACACCGTAGTAAGGATGAATGTTTTGACTAAGCACTGGGATCATCACTCCCTTTTTGCGCCACTCGTTTGCACCCACCATTCCTTGTAGCATTTGCAGCGGGATCAGCAATGACGCAGGCACACCGCCATCCAAAGCATTGCCCAGTGCTTCACTCATTTCAGGCGCACGCTTCATGGCACTGCGGCCGTTTTCAATATGCAGGATGATTTTATTAAGGATATTGGCGCGTTGGATTTGCCGTGCACGGTGCAGGTGGAAGGTTTCGAGCAAAGTTGGTGCGCCCTTAAGTGGCTTTTTGTCTATCCGGCGCGCCAGCGCCTGTAGCAACTGGCGCGCATTCTGGAAGTCGCCTTGGTAAATCATGCCACAACCTTCAGACGCCAAGCGGTAAGCCGTATCGGCATTAGTCTGGTCACCAATGACCTCGAACCACTTGGGTGGATTGGGTTGTATGCTACTCAGCCAATCGGCCTGGTAGGTTTCGCCAGCGTGGCTCCAGCGAACGGCATTATCGGTCATCGATTGGTTTCCAGTGTAAACGGGTTAAAGTCTGTTTTTGTATCATAGTAATCTTCATTTTCGGCGCGCTTGAGAAAGGCGACAATTTTGTAGGTGATGGGCGTGAAAGCCACTTCTACCAGCACTTTGGCGGTAAATTGTGCCAGTACGATCTGCGGCATCATGGCATCGGGGAATTCGCCTGAACCATAAAAAGCCAGCGGAAAAAACAGGATGGTATCGACCGCTTCGCCAAAAATCGTGGAGCCTATGGTGCGGCTCCATAACCAACGGCCTTGCGTCAGTATCTTCATCTTGGCCAGCACAAACGAATTGACAAACTCGCCTGCCACAAATGAGACCAGGGAGGCAATTGCAATACGTGCCGTAGAGCCGAACACAGATTGATAGGCTGCCTGGTCATGCCACTCCGGCGCGGGTGGTAAAGCGACAATCACCCAAGCCATAAAGCTGGCAAATGCCAGACAAACAAAGCCTGTCCAGATGACACGACGCGAAGCAGCGTACCCGTAGACCTCAGTCAGGATGTCACCAAAAATAAAACTGATGGGGAAAAACATGATGCCTGCGCCAAATGTCAACGCGCCCAGTAATGGCACATGAATCTCGGTGATTTTGCCGGGCCCGATAATGTTTGAGCACACCAACACCACGGCAAACGCGGCCATAATCAGGTCATAGTAACGGTATTGTTTTCTCATACCTGCCTTTCGCTACGCACATCCAACTTGTCACGTAACACATCTCCCCCCAGGTTGATGGCGAGAATCAAACTCATCATGCATGCACCCACAGTGAGCACATAATGCGGTGCCACCAGCATAAAGCGCACCGCATCGCGCAACATGGCGCCCCACGAAGCATTTGGCGCTTGTATGCCCAGGCCAAGAAACGAAAGCGAGGCTTCAGCAATCATCACACTCGCCATGCTGTACGCAGCCTCGACCAGCAGGATGGAAATCAGTAAAGGCAGGATATGCAACAACATGACCCGCATACTGCCAGCCCCTAGCGATTCTGCAGCTAGCACATGCAGGCGCTGGCGTAAGGCCAATGACTGGCCACGGGACAATCTGGCATAGGTCACCCAGCCGGTGAGGCACAATGCAAGAATCAGGTTATTAATCCCGGCGCCCAGCACCGCCGCAAAAGCAATGGCCAACAGCATCCCAGGGAACGCCAGGAAAATATTAGTAATTTGCATTAGAACAGCATCCAGTTTGCCACCTTTATAACCTGCCACCAATCCGATACTTAGTCCAACCGTCATGGTCACCGCCGTCACCACCAGCGTCACCATAAAAGAGACTTCTACCCCATGAATGACCCGCGCCAGGATATCGCGACCCAAATCATCTGTCCCTAACCAGTGCTGCTGGCTAGGCCATTGCAGAATGGCATTGAGGTCAGTTCGATTGGGTTCCAACCCTACGACATGTCCAAGCATGACGACTAGTAGCCAGAAGCCCAAGATGAGCAAAGAAAATGTTTTCATTGCGTGCCCCGTGTCCGCGGATCCAGCCAGCGATAGATCACATCGGTTGCCTGGTTAATCAGCACGTAGCTAAACGCGACCACCAGCACACAAGCCTGGGTGACCGGGTAATCACGCTTTTCTATGCTATCTACTAATAGTCGGCCAATGCCGTTCCAGCTGAAAATGGTTTCAGTGATCACAGCACCCGCTAACAGGCTGCCCATTTGCAAACCAACGATGGTGACTAAGGGCAATAAAGCGGCGCGTAAGGCGTGTTTAAGTAATACTTGCCGCTCACTCAGGCCTTTGGCCCGGGCCGTGCGGATGTAATCCTCGTTTAATACTTCAAGCAGGCTGGTGCGTGTCATGCGCGTCAAAATCGCGCTTAACCCCAACCCCAACGTTAGTGCAGGTAACAAAATGGCTGCACCACTGCCCATGCCGCTGACTGGTAACCAACCGAGCCACACAGCAAACACCAGCATCAGTACCGGCCCCAACCAGAACGCCGGCATGGCGGCCAGGCGGATACTCAGCATGGTAATCATCACATCTTGCCAGTGCCCAGCTTTTAATGCAGACCAGATGCCTAATGGGATACCTATCACCAAACCTATTGCCAATGCAACCAATGCCAGTAACAAGGTCGCTGGATAGGCCTGCCATAGCAGTTGTGAGATGGGCGTTTGTGTGTGGATAGATTGACCAAAATCACCTCGCAGCAAATGCGACAAGTACTGCCCGAATTGCACGGGCAGAGGCTGGTCCAGCCCCAATTGAGCTTTGATTGCGACACGATCAGCGGGGCTGGCAGATTCACCCAGCATGACATCAACCGGGTCGCCCGGTACCAGATGCAGCAAGGCAAAGGTCAGGCACAACACCCCAAAGACGACAGGTAGTAATGTAGCAAAACGCTTAATCATTCGCCTCGCAAATATTCACAGTAGTCCCTACCGGCACCAGGTCAAATAGCTCTATCAAGTCAGCGTTACGCATGCGCACGCAACCATGTGAACCCGGCACACCCAGCACGGTTTCATCCGGCGTGCCATGAATATAAATATAGCGCTGCATGGTATCCACATTGCCAAGTCGGTTTTTACCTGGCTCGGTACCGCTCAACCAAAGAATGCGGGTTAAAATCCAGTCGCGCTCTGGGAATTGCACCTTTAAATCCGGCGTGAAAGTCTCCCCGGTTGGACGGCGCCCGACAAACACCGTATTTTCAGCAGCCCCAGCACCAATTTTGGCACGAATGATGTGTGCGCCCAGTGGCGTGCAGCCACTGTTCTTAACGCAGCCTGCCCCATTAGCGGCCGTCGATACGGCATACCGTGTCACTTGTCCGCCATTGTCATCAAACAAGGTCAGCGTTTGCGCAGGGATGGAAATTTCAATATGCATACCCGACATTCTAAGCGATTTGGCTGTTGTCGACGGAGATTTGATGTAACTCACTCGCAGGCTGCATAAATTCCATTAAAATCGTCACATACTTCACTTATCAACTCCATCTGGTAGCTTAAATCAGGGTTAAGCAATGGCACATCACGAATTACACTTTTTACAACGCAGTGGCTGGCTGCGTGCCGCCGTGTTAGGCGCCAACGATGGCATTATTTCTACCGCCAGCTTGCTGATGGGCGTGGCTGCTGCCGGCGCAAGCCACCAGGCCATGCTAATGACCGGGATCGCCGGATTAGTCGCCGGCGCGCTCTCCATGGCCGCTGGCGAATATGTCTCGGTCAGTTCGCAGACGGATATAGAGCAAGCCGATCTCGCGCGTGAAGCAGAAGAATTAAAGGAAAACCCTGAAAGTGAATTGCGCGAGCTGACCGGTATTTATATCCAGCGCGGCTTGTCACCAGAACTCGCCAGGCAAGTGGCACAAGCGCTATCGCAACGCGACTCGCTAGCCGCGCACGCGCGCGATGAATTGGGTTTACATGACAACAATCAGGCACAGCCACTACAGGCAGCACTGACATCTGCGCTCGCATTCAGTAGTGGTGCGCTGTTACCAATTGTCACGGCCTGGCTCGCCCCCCACTCACAGGCACAAACCTGGCTCACCATCAGCACCCTGCCCTTTTTAGGTTTGCTCGGCATGGTCTCCGCCCGCACCGGCGGCGCCAATGTATTAAAAAGTGTCAGCCGCGTGGTGTTCTGGGGGGCGCTGGCGCTGGCAGCCACTGCGCTCATTGGCCGCTGGTTTGGCGTCAACCCGTAGCGCCAAGACTTTACACGGTAAAACTAGTCAGCTGCAGGCTTAAACACGACCTGCGTCAATCCATCCCAGTTACCATCAGGCATCGGCTGGTAACTGGCAATTGTATTCTGGTAAGCGGTAAACTGGCCTTCATACCACAGCGGGATAACAGGCAACTGACTATGCAAACGAGTGGTCACCGCTGGCCAGTTTTCTTTTTCCAGCAGTTGGTCCAATACGGGATCCTGGTAGCGACCGCGGTTAAATCCTTGCGGCGGCAGGCTATTAGATGCAAAGACCTTGCTATAGATTTCAGGTGTTTTAATCCCTACCCAAGTCAGGCCACACATTTGAAAATTCCCTTTTTGCACATCCGCAAAAAAAGTGCCCCAGTCCAGGCTTTTGATTTGCAGGTCTATCCCTGCTTCCTGCATTTGCGCTTGCAAAATGGTTGCCAAACGCACGCGCTGCGGGTCGGTACTGGTTTTATAGATGAGGGTGAGTGGCAATTGAACACCGGCAGACTGCAGCAACTGCCTGGCCAATGCTGGCTGATAACGGTAAGGCTGCAACTCCGGGTTACCCGCATAATGCTCTGGCGGCAAAATAGCGTTGGCTTCACGGGTATGGCTAACCATCACCTTATCAATAATCGCCCGCGTATCAATGGCATGTGCAATGGCACGCCTGACACGGACATCCTTTAAAAAGTCAGCCTGCACATTCAGACCCAGATAGGAGTAATTAGCACCTATCCCAGTACTCACTGTCACATGAGATTGTTTTTGCAGGTATTTCACCAGCTCAGGCGGCAAATCGCCTTGAATCAAATCGGCTTCACCGCGTTTGAGTTTCAAGACACGAACATTGGGATCTTTGACTTCCTCGAAACGCACCTTAAGGCCATCAGTGAGTCGCGTGAGCTGTAAAGCAGATTGCCAACGATCCATTTTAAAAGGTCCGCTGCCTACGGGTGCATGTCCAAAGTCATGTCCAGCTGCAATCAACCTGGCAGGCAAAATACCAACCATCATCCTTGCTGCAAAATGCGGGTCTGGATGGGAGAGCGTAAAGTCTATGGTGCCAGCATCTGGTGTGGTGATGTTCTGGATATGCCTGAATTCGGCAGTATGCGGAGAGTCTTTCAGTTGCAGCAAACTCTCGTAAGTCGCTTTGACATCCAAAGCGGTCAGGGGCTGACCATCATGAAACCTGGCTGACTGATGCAATTGAAAACGATAATGCTGTGCATCCTGCATTTGCCATGTCGCCAGCCCCGGCACCTCGCGTGAACTCGCATCAAACTCTACCAGGCGCTGGTAGATCAGCCGGTTAATCCGCTCTGAAGCCGCATCAGTCGCATAGCGTGGATCAAGGTTGACGGGCGCTTGTGCTATCGCAAACACAAGCGGATGCGGCTCATCTGCGGACTGGCAGCCAGTCAATGCAACCGTTAATAATAGCCCCGGCAACCACCGGTGCAGCGCCAGCGCTACCACGTTATGCTTTCTCAAAAATCGCGATCGATTCTACGTGAGCAGTGTGCGGGAACATATTCATCACGCCAGCTGCCCGCAAGTGATAGCCTTTTACTTGGGTCAGAATCGCGGCATCGCGAGACAGCGTAGATGGATTACAAGAGACATAGACGATACGCGATGGCGCATGTCCCGACGCTGGGTCTCCGGCATCCGGCAAGGCTTTAATCAGTTCAATCGCGCCGTCGCGCGGCGGGTCCACCAACCACTTGTCAAAAGCACCCAGCGACTGCAAAGATTGTGCCGTCATATCAAACAGGTCAGACTCGGCGAACTCGACGTTTTCCACACCATTTAAACCGGCGTTTTCTATAGCACGTTTCACTAACGCCTGAGAACCTTCAACCCCATAGACACTGGCACCACTACGCGCAATTGGCAGCGTAAAATTGCCTAGTCCACAGAAGAAATCGGCAATGCGTTCGCCGGCTTTTGGCTCTAACAACTGCATCGCGCGGCGGATCATGACACGGTTAATGGCCGGATTCACCTGAGTAAACTCGGTCGGGCTGAAGGGATACTCCAGATTGTATTCCGGAAGGCTATAGTGCAGCTTGTCGCCATGTTCAAATAGAGGCTTGACGGTATCCGGACCTTTGGTTTGTGTCCAAACCTGCGCACCATACGTCTCTTCAAACGTTTGCATCAAGGCAATATCGGCCTCGGTCAGCGCCTCCAGAATACGGAAAACTAACACGGTGGCATCTTCACCCACAGCCAATTCAATCTGCGGCAATGACTGTTTGATGGATAGCTGACCGATCAACTGTTTAAGTGGCACAATGAGGTCAGACACCGGTTGCGTCAATACCTCGCAACTATCCATAAAAGTGACAAAACTGCTGCCCTTTTCATTAAAACCAACCAGCACGCCGCCTTTTTTCTCGACATAACGTACGCGTAAGCGCGCTTTATGGCGGTAGTGCCATGGTGTGCCTTGAATAGGTGGCAGGATTTTTTCCGGGCGCACACGGCCGATATGCCATAAATCATCTTCTAGCATGCGCTGCTTGGCAGCCACCTGCGCAGAAAACTCCAGATGCTGCATGGCACATCCACCACAAGCACCAAAATAGGCACAACCTGGTGTCACACGCTGGCTGGACGCTTTGACCACCTCTACCGTGGTAGCCAGTTCATAGGTCGATTTAACATGGTGAGAGACAAACCTGACCTCTTCAAAAGGCAATGCCCCTTCGATAAAAATCACTTTACCATCCACATGTGTGACACCACGGCCTTCCTGATCCAGGGATTCAATAATGGCGGTTCTGGGAATCTGCGCTGCCTTGGCGGCAGACGACAGGTTGGAGGATCTTTGACGGTTGTTTCTCATAACCTGTTATTTTACCTGAATTGGGCATACAATCCCTCAAGAACCCAATCAAAATAAGGAGAACATGATGATCAAACAATGGGGCCTCGCGACCACCCTGGCAATCGCACTTTCTTCACCCAACTTCAGTTTTGCCGACGAATTAGCTGTCCAGCAGGATTCCCACGGAACAGACTACGTCACTGGCGGCATAGGCTCGGAAGAGGTTGATGCGATGGAGGTCTTTAAAAAGCAATTCAACCTGTACTTTCTTTTTTCGGAGGGTAAGGTAGGACGCGTCATTGATGACATCAACATCAGCATCACTGACAGTAAAAACCAGACTGTTTTTGCTTTAGAGCATGCAGCACCCAGATTGCTATTAAACCTGCCAAGTGGCAAATATCAGGCAACTGCCAGTTACCTCGGCAGCGAGCAACGTTACCGCTTTACGCACGATGCGAAGAAACATCAACGCATTATCCTCAACTGGAAGAACAAGATTGACGAAGATACGCTAGAGGCTGCCCCAGAAGATCCGGCAGAAGCCAATGCACCTACACCTGAAACGCCTTAAATATACCCACAGAACACCAGTTTTAG